>JADHUM010000003.1 GCA_016784545.1 Candidatus Neomarinimicrobiota bacterium | reverse complement strand
ATGGCTTGAAATGGCTGTTTCTTTTGATCTAGACAATGAAAATGTCAATTTATCAGAGAAATGAGTGAAAGATGTCTCAAAATGACGAAAAAGAGACTCTTGCAATTGTATTCTCACACAGCCTCTTAATTCGGGTGCTATAGATTTGACCTCATGCAAAAAAAAAGGTCCCGGAAAACCGGGACCTTTTTTTAAAACTAAACGTTTAGACTAGAAATGAAGTTTTAGTCCAAAGTTCATGAAACGAGGTGTACCCAGGAACACTTCAGCTCTTGAAGCTGAGTGACTGGCACCACTTGAGAAACCATTGTACTGGCTATTGTCAACTGCATCTTGAACATAAGTAGCATCAAGAGCATTGAAAACGTGAGTAAACAGTTGTGCATTGAAACCGGCGATCTTTGGAAGGTCGTAGGTTACATGCAGATCCATTTTAGCATAGCCTGGGGCATCCCAAACTTGTACACGATCAGCAGCGTCTATTTCAGCATCGCTGAGTATGCCATTATCATCAGCATCATCAATGATACGACTATCAGGACTCCAGTCAGCATAGTTGTTGTCATAGATGCTGTAGATTGCCTGTACTCTCAGACCTTTAATTGGCATCAAAGTAGCACCAACTATATAGGCAGTCTGTGGCATATCACCAACTTTGAGATCTTTCAAGGCATATCTGTACTCACCCAATAGTTCACCAGCTTCGTTCTGGTAGTCTCCATCAGCATCATCGCCAAATGTCCAGTTACCAAAACTCAATGATGCATCAACACGGAGCATTTGCATAGGTTGTACAGAAGCTTCAACTTCAAGACCCTTATGGTTCTGGTTGACACCAGTTAAGAAAATAACATCGGTATCACCACTTGAACCCTGGCCACTGGTAACAGCCTTGGTCAGATTACGATCTATCCAATCGGTATTGTAAGCATTTGCAGTTACTGCAAACATTTTTGCCTTGTAATTCACACCAAGTTCTGTACTCGTGAATTTCTCATTTGTAGGATCAGCTGCAACTGTACCATCAAAATAGATCACGTTGTCCATGATTGGTGGTTTTTCAACATAACCAAAGTTACCGAAAATGTTGAAGTTATCGGCTAGATGGAACATACCACCACCCTTGACCTGCATGGCACCAATAGCGTCAGACTTGATAACTTCTTGTGCTGTGGTGAAGAGATCCTGATAGGAGTATTTGATGGATGAGAATCCGGCCATACCATAGGCATTCAATGCGCCTGCAGTATAACTGGCCTGTGCAAATCCACCGATCCAGTCAACAGTAGTCTCATTGTAATAATCGATGTTGTCACCAAGTACAACCCGATAGGGGTCACCATTGTTTACATTTGGATCAGAGTCATCCAGGTAATAGTCGCCACCCATGAGGTCACGGACTTCACGTGTGTGCTCAATTCCAGCAGTACGCCAGTCGATACCAACCTGAAGTTTCAACATGTCACTCATGTCAAAGTTCAGCTTGGAGATCAAACCGATGGTGCTCTGACGGTTGATGCTGTTTCTCAAGATTCCAACGGACTGATTGTTATCTGCACCGTGGGTACGAACCAGGGCAGTTTTATCAACATAAACCGTATCATCACTACCTGAGTTATAAGCAACAAGTGTATTCCAATCCCTGGTCCAGGGACCATCACCATAGTAGTATTTGTAATCTTCACCACCCAGGACGCCATTGCCATCCAAGGTTGGAATCTTACCATATGTACCTGTACCACCACCTGAACCACCTGACCAATACAGAACCGTTGATAGTCTCATCTTTTCAGTGAGATTTAAATAATGGTTCAAGTTGACCAATGGTTTATGGAAATAGTTTTCCCGTTCGTTCAGGAAATTGGGATCATATCGATCTTCGGTACGATCGCCGTACATATAAAAATACTGTTGTCCCTTATAGTCAGAGCTGATATCTGCCACATTCTGATTAAACAGATGACCCACATCGGAACCATCGGAATCCTTGGTGAACTTATCTACATAGGCGTCCCAATCTGCATCGTCTACACCATCTTTAGCTATTTCTTCAGCGAATTCCTGGTCATAGGCCATGACATTCTGCTTGTACAGATTTTGACCATGACGCTGTGGAGCACCAATAGCATATAACTCAAAACGGTTGTTAGAGTTAACTGCATAAGAAGCACCAAAATAGTATGCCCAGGCATCGGTCCAGGCCCCATCAACAATACCATCACCAGTTTTACGGACAATAGTACCACTCATGGCAATTTTGTCAGCAATCATGCCAGTGTTGTAATTCACGGTGGTCTTCAAGAATGCACCTGAGCCGGCTTCCTGTTTGAAGCTACCACCAGCTTCAAGCTGTGTAGGATCAGTAATGATATTCATGGTTCCACCAATGGAAGGTGTTGCCAGGTTAACCGCACTGAGTCCACGCTGCATCTGGATTGAAGATGTGGCATCTCCAACACCATCCCAGTTTGACCAATAGACCCAACCGTTTTCCATGTCATTTTGAGGAACACCGTTAATCATAACGGCGACATTGCGCTGGTTGAATCCACGCACGTTGATACGAGCATCACCAGCACCTCCACCCTGATTGGTGGCATATACTGAAGGAGTTGTATTAAGAACGAGTGGAATATCCTGTGAACCAAGACGTACTTCCATCTCTTCCTTTGAAACATTTGTATAAGCAACAGGCGTGTTGGCATCTGCGCGAGAAGCCAATACTTCCAAAGCACTCATTTCGAGAGCCTGGCTTGTGAGAGCAAAATTCAGGGTTGTGGCTACACCACTTGCAACCTGTGCACTCATGGTCACGGATTCATAACCAATGACTGAAGCTGTGACGGAATAATTACCTGCAGGGACACCTTCAATAACAAAGGCACCTGATAGATCTGATGCACCACCATAGGGCTGGCCATCAACGATCACATTTGCGCCTGGAAGGGCGTCACCTGTAGTTCCGTCAGTAACTGAACCGGAAATCGTACCCTGTGCCAGGGCGAGAGCCGGAACCATTACCATAACGAGCAATACAGTAAATAGATAACGTTTACTCATCTTCTTGTTTTCCTCCTTTTATTGGACATACGATATTGTAATGACTGTGACAGACATCACATGATGAATGGGTTCTTCAGGAAATTTATTCCAGATGAACACCATAAAATTACTTAAATTTCTCCATCCATTACGGCGCAAGATAGACTGGCAATTTTTCCCTGTCAACTACCAATTTGTTAGTATTCTGTTATACTCAGGTAGAATGGTGTACCCGCACAACTATTAGGGGTTGACATATACACGAACCCAATATGTTGTATCTCTAGAGCTTAGAGAGATTAGCTCTAGTAGGATGAGAAGCTCATTTCTATTTATGCCGGATGAGTGTGAAAATATTTTAATTTTCCAGGTGAAACATTTAGTGGTGAGCTGTGGTTATCTGCTACTCCAACATCAATTGAGCTCATACCGAAAATTGAGCCTGAAGTGAGATTGATCAATAGAATTATGTGTTTGCATTCTCATCTCTCAGATGGCTTATTTGAGCACTATATAATGACTATAAGGTAAATACCCATATATGAACAAATTAGATTCAGAATTATTATTGCCAGCTGGAAATTTCGAGAAATTGAAATATGCCTTTGCCTATGGGGCAGACGCTGTCTATGCAGGTGTACCACGCTACTCCTTGCGCACCAGGGAAAACGAATTTAGAAAAGAATCTTTGCTTGACGGAATTGCTTATACCCATGATTTAGGCAAAAAACTATATCTCACCATGAACATCTATGCCCATAACACCAAGATAAAGGGCTTTATGGATGAGATGGAACGTATGCTCAAATATGATCCAGACGCCATGATCATGGCTGATCCTGGCCTCATTCACCTCGCACGTAAAGAATTTCCTCAATTGGATATTCATTTGTCCACTCAGGCAAATTGCACCAATTGGGCCAGTGCAGATTTCTGGAGAGATCAGGGTGTGACCAGAATAATTCTTTCCAGGGAATTGAGCCTGAAAGAAATAGCCGAAATACATGCCAAGGTTCCACATGTTGAATTGGAAGCCTTTGTGCATGGTGCCATCTGCATTGCCTATTCAGGAAGATGCCTGATTACCAACTATATGAATAATATGGATGCCAATCAGGGAACCTGTACCAACTCCTGTCGCTGGGGCTATAATTTTGGCCAGAAATCTCCAAGCCTGTTGGAGATGGAAAGTCAGGATATCATTCAAATTGATGCACCCTACACCCCTCCTGAAGATGGATATTTCCTGGAAGAACCCAAACGCCCCGGTCAATACTTTGACATGAAAGAAGATGAGCACGGCACGTATATGATGAATGCCAAAGATCTTTGCTCCATTGAGTTGCTCCAGCAAATGCGAGATGCAGGAATTGTCAGCTACAAAATTGAGGGACGCACAAAATCAGTTTATTATGCAGCCATGACAGCTCGTTCATATCGCAAAGCCATCGATGACATGCAGGCAGATCGTCCTTTCGATTCAAAAAACCTTGAAGACCTGATTGGTATTGCTCATCGTGGATACATCTCCGGATTCTATACCAAGAATCCCCAGGAATATGGACAGAATTATGTGGATCCTTCTTCACAGGACTTTACCCATCAGAATGCTGGTATGGTCACAGGCTGGGACAAATCATCCCAATTGCTTGAATTTGAAATTAAAAATCAAATCAGGGTAGGCGAGACCTTGGAAGTCATTTCTCCAGATAGAACAGTCGAGATGGTGGTCGAAGAGTTATTCAACGCCAAAAAACGTCCTGTCGATGTGGTTCATGGCGGTACAGGGTTAGGCTATATCCCTTTCAATCATGACCCAGGCGAATTTTCTGTGATGCGTAAGGTGCTTGCTGAACCACGAGCATAATTGTATCCACCAAACCAAGCGAGGATTCGAATCCTCACCTGGTGTACATTGCGTTCTAACCTCTCAAAAAATTAAAACATCAAATTCAATGACAAAAACCGGGTATCCCCCAGGTGTTCATGCATGACAAAGGCGTAATCCAACTTGATGACCATTTTGTCGATGCGTTGATTGAGCCCCACACCCAGACTTGCGCTTGCTTCATCCGAATTGGTTCTGTATCCACCCCTGATAACAAAGTGCTGAGCGACAGTGTTTTCAAGACCAACCAGGACTTGTTCATCATTGTCATTAAAGTGGACAATATCCAGACCAATAGTTGAATGCCAAAAGGGCGAGTTGATAACATCGCTTGTAAGACCAAACTGAAAAATCAATGGTAGTGGATAAGCGTCGGTTTTCTTGTTGGCAGGGAGAATGCGATTGGCGTATTCTTCAGAAGCATCATAAAACACCAGCAAATCTGGACCAGACATTTGTAAATCTGGTCCAAAGTTCCTCATGGACATGGCAATAGCTGTATTCCGATAATGAATATGATAGAGGGTGCCAATGTCCAAAGCTACCGCCGTGGCAGTTTCATTCCAGATACGTTGTTGGACAATTTTGGATGTAAAACCAATACTGAATTGATCGATGAGTTTGACTGCATAACTCACTCCAATTTCAATATCCTGGGAGTCGAAAAATTCTCCCGTCCCATTGGGCTCCAATTCAGTAGTGATTTCCATTTTCTCCATACCAAGTGCCCTGAAGTGGAAGCCAAGGGTGCCTCTTCGAGGAAGATTGATTGTGTAGCCAACTGCCGTGATGTTGAAGTAGGTCATCCATGGAATCTGCGAAACATGCAGTGAGTGGGTGTGGTCCTGGGTTATACCCGCTGGATTCCAGAAAAGTGAGGTCGCATCATCTGACAGACCGGTGACTGCACCTCCCAGTGCTGCAGCGCGAGCACCAACAGGAATTTTTAAAAATTGGGCACCCGCTGTACCCAGATTCTTGTTCTGTCCCAACCCAGTTTGATTGAACATGAGGACCATGAATAATGCAATGACAGATTTGAGCGTCGTATTATTTGATAGAGTTCTCATTTGATCACCGCGAATCGATTTAAATATTCCAGACCAGCACTCTTCACTTGGTAGAGGTAAATGCCGGAAACGATTTCCCGACCTCCTTCAGCCCGCATATCCCAGGTCTCAGTGCCATGATTTTCATTATGCTCCAGCGTCTTGATCAAATCACCTGACAGGGTGAATATGTTGATCTCACATTCCATGGGAAGATTGATGAATTGTATTTGACGGATGGGCTCCCGTCGGTAACTGCCATATTCAGACTCCCAGAGTGAACCAGCAAGGTATGGATTGGGTACCACTCTGATCGACTCTAACTCATTTGCCGCATCGAGGGGTTTGATTTGCTCCTCTGTCACACCAAAAGTATAGGCATCCTGTATATGAGGGCTGTAAGGAGGAACTGAAGTTAAGGTAATCATGGTACCCACTGGAGGTGGATTACCAGGATCAAAGGTGAGGCTTGCCTCAATTCCATCAAAATTGAATGATTCCGTTGTATACAAGGTATCCGCTTCAAAAAGTACAGCATCCATATCTCTTGCAACCTGCATGACAATAAAAGTTTCACTGCCCGGACCGCTACCCACTCCTGAAACAGATATCTGGTAACTGGATGCTACCAGAGATGCCTCGTCAAGAACTTCAAATTCAAGGGTGAAATTAAGAAGCGGTGGGGAACTGACATCTTGTAAGATTGGCTGAGGTTCAAAAAGCATAATCAGGCCATCCTCTGATACAAGGGGAGTCTCCAGATCAAATTGCTGTGATTGCATGACTATGCTAGTGTCTGAGCCTTCTATACGACGAAGTGTTGCCGCGAAAATCAAACTGAAATAATCCCCGGGACTGGGTGATTTTGATATATCCGTGTTCTCAAAACTTAAATAGAATGCGGAGTCAGCCCAGATATAGGACCAGATGTTATCCCAGTAGAAAGGCATACTGGTGTAAATGAGTTCATACGGTGTCAACGTGTAAAGATCCGCTGCGGAGGATGACACAAATTCAAAACCGTAATGTTTAGTGGGCACAATACTGGAGTCAACAATTTCAATGTAGGACAGAATTCCAGGATCGCCTATTTCCTGCCGATGAGCATAATCGAACGTCAGGATGTATTTATAAGCGCTCAGCAAACCTGGTGAAACGGGGTCAACCTTGAGCAGATAGTTGGAGCGACCGGTTCCCGTATGGGTCACACCTGAGCTCGCTGAAGAAATATGATTTGGGGCATTTGAACGAGGGGTTAGTCCTACGACATTGTTTGGGCTAAGGCTGTTGCCAATTGGACTTTCAAGGCTGGTAGTGACTGAATCCCCATGATCGAAGGCTGTCAGAGAATACCAATATTCAAAGCCATTGATCACAGTCTCATCACGATAGGAATAAGCCATCCCAAGATCATCACCAATACCATTAATACGATCAAAACTGGCCAGGGGGATTGGATCCAACCCATCAGCTGAAACCTGGTTACGATCGACTTGATCCCAGGATGCCCCTGCATTTACACTCCGATACAGATGGTAGCCTTCAAAATCGATCATTTCTGATGCCTCATCTGGGACCGATTCAACTTCATCCGACCAATACAGGGTTGTGAATCCATCTCCAGCTATGCCATTAAGGACCGGAGTTTGAGGTGGTCGAGCTGTGACGAAATTTTTGGCGTATAAAGCCTGAGCAGCAGTGAGATTTGTATAAAGATCATCAATATCATCACCTGCTATGATGCAGATGATGAAGGTGAGTGTGTCTGTAGGGGATAGATCATAGGGACCCGAAGAAATGGTGCCATAGATATCAGCACCGGAAGGGGGAATCAATCCAGGATCATCAAAATGTATATCAGGAGAACTACCGGTGTTAAAAAAATTCACCGGACTTACACCAACAGGAAGCAAATCCAAATTGCTTGAGAGTGTTGCCATGAGTGTAGAATCTACTAAATCAAGTCTGCCGTAGTGCATATCGGTGATGCCTGCCATAGACCCATCGATCAATGGGGTCTCCAGCATGGTGATACCCATGACCCCGGGCTGTGCTGCCCACTCAGCAGAATAATTATCTGCATCATAAGTATAAATGAAATTGTTAGCGCTGTCCCAACCCAATAAATCATCTCGATATTCACTATCTCCCCCGATATCAAAATCATGATGAAAACCAAAATAAACGCTATCATAGCTCACAAGAGATTGGTTAGTGATCTCAAATTTGAAAAAGACCATGTCCTTTATATCAGGATTGGCAAAAGCATAGCCCGTCTTGATCGTTTGAATACCCAAAACCTCAACCGTATTGTTTGCATCATTGTAGGCGCAATAGCTATCCTGATTTGATACAAAGAGTGAGTTGTCCTGGTCATCATGGAAAAACCAGACGGAAGCTGGCCATGTGATAGGGTCATCGCTAAATGCAATAGATGCACGAGCAGGATTGTGGAAATCCGGTACAGCTTCCCATTCGATATTCGAGATATAGACGGATTGGATCACGTTGGCAGCCCGACCGGCAGCTCTATCCGGTGCGACACCGACCAGAGGCATCAATTTCCAGATATAATTGTGATCGCTATTAATGGGATACTCACCTGCGTATCTGGAAGCAAAGGTTCCTCGAGAGATTCGTCCATAATTTGTAAAATACAATCCGATATTGCTGGCATCATGAACGCCCTTGGCACGATCGGATATTTCCAGGATAGACGGTTTGAAGGCTGCTCTTTTCTCTTTATCGAGATCTTTTTCACTAGCACCCAATGACATGGGAAGAAGCATGATGATGAGGAGAATGTGACCAAATATTTTAGTGTTCATAATTATCTCCAATCCAATGACAGACCGAATCTGATGGTACGGGGAGGTCCGAAATTGCCAGGATTGTGCATATACTCCTCGCTGTGTCCAGGGTCTAGGGTGTAGTCGGGTTCACCGGTGCTGGTAAAGACAGAGAGTACGTTTCTGGCATTGGTAAGATTCTGAACTTCAAGGAATGTTCTTGCCGAGAGTTTACCAGGCAGATTAAATCTTTTACCTGCTATCATATCCAACGAGTATGTAGAGGGCTTGCGGAGTGAATTTATTTCCACAAGTTCAATACCTTTCCACACGGGAGTATAGGGTCTGCCTGAGCTTGCCCGGAAGACAAAACCCAGGTCCGTTCTGGAAAAGGGGAAGCGGTTGAACACCTTTAATCCACTGGATTTCCCCACTCGTAATGATCCATAAACGTTCAGGCCATGGGTCCGGTCAAAATCCAGATTATAGAGAATGCTTGATTCTGTGGTACTTGGATATTGCTCATCAGCGAAAGAGGCGCTTCCTTTGGCAATGGAGTAGGTGTAGGTCATTGCGGTGGAGAAGAAGTCCGTTGGCTTAAAATCAAAATTGATTTCGAAACCTTTTGAGAAGGCATAATCTTCGTTAATAATGAGGGTATAGCCAGCGTATCGATCAGGTGCATCCTCCGTAAAGGGCGCAAAATAGTGTGTACCCACTAAGCCGGAAATATCCTTGAAATACGCATTAAATCGACCCAGAAGTGCGGCGTTAAATTGATGCGTTATCCCAATCTCGTACGCGATGGTTCTCTCGGCATCCATGTCAGGGTCACCGAAGACAGGTGCACTTACAGTGACATCATAATTCAACCTGTTATACAGATAGGCATAAGGTGGGTTCTGGAAGAAATGACCATATGCAAAATGAATTTTGGTTTTGTCCGATATGGGATGTGCGATACCCAATCTGGGGCTGATTTGACTCTTGGACGTGGACATCACACGGGTTGCTTCATCCAGGGGATCTTTGCGGTAGCTTGTCTTGCCATCCATCTGATCAAAGCGTAAACCCAGATTGATGACAATAAAAGCCAGCTCAATTTTGTCCTGAAAGTACCCTGCTATTTCAACTGGCGTCATGTGGTATTCATCACGGTAGGGGTTGGCTCGCTGAGGATCGTAGGGGTTCTCCATGTCCAGATCATGGTGCTTATACTGAAGTCCCAGCTTTAGTTCATTCCAGCTATTCATTTGCCAGATAATATCGCCACGAAAGTCAAAAGTTTTTGTAGCAGAGATAGTATAGGTTGGAGGATCCCTGCGAGCATAAAATTCATGTCCATTGCCTACTTCAGTATACCATTCGTAGCTGCTATAAGGCTCATATTCGCTGCTGTCTTTCCAGGAAGAAGTGGAATCTATCCAGACTCCTTGCCGAAAGTCTTGTTCGTATTGAGACATTCTTAATTCATAGAACAAATTCTCGCTCAGGGTATGGGTGAGATTCAGGTTGAGATGACGTCGAGTTGATTCATATTGGTAATATTGTTCTGGAATATATTTCCAACTGTGACGATAGTATTTGTATCTTTTCCATGAATCCCGATACATGCTGTTGATTCTCAAATTGGATATACCGGTATAGGTCAATTTGGTTGTATAAGAGTCTTCGTTATGGAAGCCCCAGGGCAGATAGCTATCCTTGCTTAAGTGTTGTCCCGAGATAAAAACTCTTAAATAATCACCCAGCAGTGGACCACCGAAATCCCAGGTGGTTTTTTGACCTTCAGATTTATTGGCATCACGGTTTTGGAATATTCCGGTTCTGCTTTCAACTCTGGACTTCCAACTGCGTCCACCTTCACGAGTAACAATGTTCACAATCCCGCTCATGGCGTTTCCATACTCCGCATTAAATGTTCCACTGAGGAGAGATAATTCCTGAATCGTATTCGTCCCCAGGTCATTGGAGAAGGAGCCTAAAAGTGGATCTTGTACATAGACACCATCAATGAGGTAAGCGACTTGATTTGAACGCCCACCACGAACATACAGATAGTTATTTGTGTTCACCACGCCTGATTGGAGTGTCAAAGCCTCCACCATTTGAGTAATCGGGAGTGTATTAAATTCCTCTTGAGTTACAACTGCCCTCGTCCCTGCGAGATCTTTGTCAATAACGCCCTCACTGGCATGGACAATGACTTCCTGACCTTCTAGCACAGAGGTTTTTAGAGGGAGGTTAAATAAGGTTGTCAGATCTGCAGTAACGGGAACATTACCAATGAGCACAGTTTCGAAGCCAATAAATGAAACCTTGAGTGTGTAGTTTCCAGGGGGGATATTAAGGATGACAAAACGACCATGTTCATCAGAGATGCGACCAAAGTTGGTGCCCACAATCTGAATAGTTGCACCGACAAGTGGATCGCCAGACTCCTGCTGGGTAATGGTCCCACTTATCTTACCAGTTACTCCAGCCTGAAGTGGATGTGGTAATATTAGTATAAGCGTACAAAGGAATATGGCGAAGCGGTAAGGTTTACGAAAAAAATCATGAACATTCATCTGGTTTTCCCCTCAAACTATAAACTCATTCCTGGTCGGAAAAAGAGCATCGCCATTTTCCTTGGAGATGGGAGAAAGGAGCCCCCCAGCTCATAAATTGAAACCAATGTGAATTAAACCATCTACCAAACTACCCAATATGAGTATAAATAACAATTTGAAAGTGTTGCTTCTATCAACAAATCTGCAGACCAACAATTATGACAAGAACATCAATTGCTTTTGATAGGTTTTTCAAAACGCTATCATGTCAACTCCTCGGGACATATCGGGCTTTTAGTCTATAATTTTTGTTTGGAAATCCACGCTTTACAAATTAATCTGAGACCGCCATATGGGTTTGACAACTGCGAAATCTGCTGCTGAAAAACGCCTTCCAATCAGGGGGGTTAACCCTGTTGAATTACTCGGCGCCAATGACACCAACCTAAAATTGATTGAAAATCATCTGGAAGTCGCCCTCTATGTCCGAGGTGATGAACTCATAGTTCGCGGAGACGAATCCAAGCTTGCACTGGTTGAAAATATTGTGGGTGAAATGATTGCTGTCTTGAATCGTAAAAAATTTATAGATAAAGACGATGTACTCACCATTATTCGTCTCAGCCAGTCGGGTAAATCCACCCTTGGTGAGTCTGGTCTTGATTCTGTCGTCCTCTTCACTCGCTCAGAAGTGATCAAACCACGTACACCTGGTCAGGAAAGATATTTCGCTGCAGCCACTTCAAATGACATGGTATTCGGGTTGGGCCCGGCTGGAACCGGTAAGACATATATGGCGGTGGCCTTTGCCGTTTCTGCCCTTAAAAATAGAGAAGTTAAAAAGATTATTCTCACCCGTCCCGCTGTGGAAGCAGGTGAGCGTTTAGGCTTTTTACCCGGCGATTTGCGGGAAAAGGTTGACCCCTATCTGGCACCACTTTACGATGCACTTTTTGACATGATGCCCCATGACAAAGTACGCATCCTCATGGATCAAAAAACCATTGAGATTGTTCCCCTCGCCTATATGCGCGGAAGAACACTGGATCATGCTTTTATTATCCTGGATGAAGCTCAAAATACTACACACATGCAAATGAAAATGTTTCTGACGCGAATGGGTGTGAATTCTAAAATTATTATTACTGGTGATCCCACTCAGATCGACCTTCCCAAGCATGAGGAATCTGGTTTACTCCAAGCCGTAAGAATCCTAAAAGAAGTTGAAGGTATCGAATTTGTCGAATTTGATGAAGGTGATATTGTGAGACACAAATTGGTCAGACGCATCATTCGGGCCTATGAACAACCGAAAGAGTCCTGATCTATAAGATCTAAAATTCATCCTTGCGAGGATATTCAGGTTTGGAACGATTTTTGACCTTTGTTATGACAAAACAATTTGCGTCCTGTGAAATTTGAACCACAGGTTGGATTCGCAAGAAATGTATAAAGTTGTAGCAGTCCCAGGTTTGAGAAAATTACAAAAGGAATTATCATGAGCAGAGTTAGAGCCATACGTAAAGTTGCTATTGTGAGTGCAAAGCGAACCCCCGTCGGTGCTTTTCAGGGTGGTCTATCTTCTATCACTGCCCCACAACTTGGCGCCACAGCCATTATGGCTGCTCTGGAGAGTGGTCAAATTTTACCTGAAGATGTCAATGAAGTTATCATGGGCAATGTGCTCCCAGCCAATGTGGGACAGGCTCCTGCCAGACAGGCGGCCCTATATGCTGGATTACCCGATACCACAGAATGTCTGACTATTAATAAAGTGTGTGGCTCAGGTCTTAAAGCCGTCATGCTGGCAGCTCAAGCCATAGAAGTTGGGAATGCAAACATCGTTGTCGCTGGAGGAATGGAGAGTATGTCTAACGTGCCATACTATCTCCCCGGCGCCCGCAATGGTCAAAGATTAGGCGACGGTGCCATGGTGGATGGGATTCTCCGTGATGGATTACAAAATGCCTATGATAGTATTCACATGGGTCTCAGCGGTGAATTATGTGCCAAAGAGTACAACTATACCCGTGAAGCTCAAGATGCATTTGCGAAAGAAAGCTATCTCCGCGCACAAGCAGCACAAAAATCAGGTGCATTTGACAATGAGCTAACCCCGGTTGAGATTCCTCAGCGTAAGGGTGATCCAGTGTTGTTTGATACGGACGAAGAGCCTGGTCGTGGCAATTTTGAGAAAATGCTAAAGCTTCGACCCGCCTTTCAAAAAGATGGTACCATTACAGCTGCCAATGCATCCAAGATAAACGATGGCGCTGCAGCACTGGTCCTAATGCGCGAAGGTGAGGCCGAAAAACGTGGATTAAAACCCATGGCCCGTATCGTTGCCCAGGCATCAGCGGCCCACGCTCCCGAATGGTTCACCACAGCCCCGGTAAAAGCCATTAACAATGTTCTTAAAAGAGCTGGGATGACGTTGGGAGAAATCGATCTTTTCGAAATCAATGAAGCCTTCTCCGTGGTGACCATGGTTGCCATGGATGAGCTCAATATTCCTCACACCAAGGTGAATGTCAATGGTGGCGCCGTGTCCCTGGGCCATCCTATTGGCGCATCGGGAGCCAGAATTCTGACCACCCTGCTGCATGCCATGGAAGCCCGGGAAGCCCATTTTGGTTTGGCTACCCTGTGTATTGGTGGTGGGGAAGCATCAGCGCTTATTGTGGAACGTATTTAAGGGGAATAATATGAGTATTCGCATCATTGGTGTCATTGGCTCTGGAACCATGGGAAATGGGATTGCCCATGTTTTTGCGCAGTCCGGTTATGAAGTCATCCTTATGGATATTCAACAAGCATTCCTTGAAAAGGGAATAGCTACTATTACAAAAAATCTGGACCGCCAGGTTAAAAAAGAGAAAATTTCAGAAACTGATAAAACAGCCACCCTCCAACACCTGAAAACGACAACAGATCTATTGGATGTGAAGGATTGCGATTTTGTGGTGGAGGCTGCCACAGAGAACAGAGATATCAAATTTAAATTATTCAAGGATCTGGATGATATCCTAAAACCGGGTGTGATTCTTAGTTCAAACACTTCATCCATATCCATCACAGAAATTGCAGCTCAGACGTCACGTCCAGAGAAGGTGATTGGCATGCATTTTATGAATCCAGTTCCTGTGATGAAACTGGTGGAAATCATTCGTGGCCATGTCTGTAGTGATGAAACGGTTGCTGAAACAGTGGCACTCTGTAATGCATTGGGAAAAACCCCAGTTGAAGCCAATGACTATCCTGGCTTTGTAGCAAATCGAATCATCATGCCCATGATCAATGAAGCTGTTTTTGCCCTCATGGAAGGCGTGGCCACCAAAGAAGCCATTGATGAAATTATGCATCTTGGGCTGGCCCATCCCATGGGTCCCCTCACCCTGGCAGATCTCATTGGTCTGGATGTCTGTCTGTCCATTCTGGAAGTACTCCATGAAGGTCTGGGAGATCCGAAATATCGTCCCTGTCCACTTCTGAAACGTATGGTCGCAGCTGGAAACCTCGGACGTAAAACGGGGTGTGGCTTTTATGAATATTAGTAAATCTCATAGTGGTATGCCAGGAGTGTCATCCTGAGCTCGTCGAAGGATAACACGTAGGAGAGAGTTTGTCATACTTCGACCAGCCTACGCATTAATGCTACGGCTTGGCAGGCAGGCTCCAGTCTACGCTCGTTGAGCTCCGCCGGGCAGGCAGCAAGACAAACTTGAATAAGGATTAAACATGAATTTTGAATTAACAGATGAACAAAAGATGGTCCGAGAAACCATTCGTGATTTTGCCGAGGCAGAGATAAAGCCAGGAGTCATGGAACGCGATGAGAAAGCCGAGTTTCCAACTGAAGTAATCCAAAAATTAGGCGAATTAGGGTTTATGGGCATGCAGGTCCCGGAAACCTACGGTGGTACTGAAATGGATGCCTTGAGCTATGCCATTACCCTGGAGGAAATTGCCAGAGTAGATGCCTCAACCTGTGTGATTATGTCAGTCAATAATTCTCTTTTCTCAAATCCGATCTTAAAATTTGGGTCCGAATATCTTAAAAATAAATATTTACCCCTCACATCAAGTGGAGAAAAGCTGGGAGCCTATTCCCTTAGTGAACCACAATCAGGTTCAGACGCCAAGGCCATGCTCACCACAGCCACCAGAGATGGAGATTCATATATCCTCAACGGTGTAAAAAATTGGGTGACCAGCGGCATCAGTTGTGACTTTGTCATCGTATTTGCAAAAACAGATAAAGATGCTGGTTATAAAGGTATTTCGGCCTTTGTGGTAGAGAAGGGGCTGGAAGGTTTTACCACGGGTAAAAAAGAGGATAAGCTGGGTATTCGTGGATCAGACACCAGTGAACTTATTTTTGAAAATTGCCGCATTCCTGCAGAAAATCTTATCGGGGAAGAGGGGCAGGGATTCACCATTGCTCTGGCAACTCTGGATGTGGGGCGCATAGGAATTGGTGCCCAGGCTTTGGGAATCGCCCAGGGTGCCCTGGAAAGATCAATTCAGTACGCTAAAGAGCGCGAACAGTTCGGAAAACCCATCGGAATGTTCCAGGGAATTGGATTTAAGCTGGCCGATATGGCCACGCGTGTAGACGCCACCAGACTGCTTGTTTATCGAGCAGCCTGGCTAAAGGATCAGGGAAAAACCATTGGGGAAAAAGCCTCGATGGCCAAGATGTTTGCCGGTGATACGGCCATGTATGTAGCAACAGAAGCTGTTCAGATTCATGGGGGGTATGGATTTATCCGTGAATTTGAAGTGGAGCGCATGATGCGTGACGCGAAGATTACACAGATCTACGAAGGCACCAATGAAATTCAAAGATTGGTCATTAGTAGACATCTTCTAGCAGATTGATTAAAAAAATTGTATAAGGAGAATTGAGAAATGGGATTTTTTGATGCACCAGCATTGAACCACCACGAACAGGTTGTTTTTGCCCAGGATGATGAAACAGGTCTAAAAGCTATCATTGCCATTCATAATACCAGTCTGGGTCCAGCACTGGGTGGATGTCGCGTCTGGAACTATGATGATGAAGCCGCTGCCCTTCGGGATGTCCTGAGACTTTCAGAGGGAATGACGTATAAATCCGCTTTGGCAGGATTGAATCTTGGTGGCGGTAAATCAGTGATTATTGGTCGCGTGAGAGATATCGGTAATGAAGCAGCTTTCCGTGCATTTGGTCGTTTGGTGGACAGTCTGGGTGGACGTTATGTTGCTGCCGAAGACGTTAACACCACGCCCCAGATGATGGAATGGGTCCATGAGGAAACAGATTATGTAGCTGGTCTCAGTCCAGATCTGGGTGGTTCAGGTGATCCTTCACCCTTCACCGCTTATGGCACTTTTGTGGGCATCAAGTCCGCCGCAAATAAAACCTGGGGATCAGACAGCCTTGAAGGCAAGACCATTGCTGTACAGGGTCTGGGTCATGTTGGTATCTATCTGGTTGAGCATCTTTCCCAGGCAGGTGCAAAAGTAATTGTCACGGATATTAAAGAAGAACGCGTTAAAGAAATGCTCAAAATTAAGAATGTGACCGCCGTGGCTCCAGATGACATTTACGATGTTGAAATGGATGTGTTTGCTCCTTGCGCCCTGGGTTCTGTTGTCAATGATGAAACCATTGATCGCCTGAAATGTCAGATTGTAGCAGGGGCAGCCAACAACGTGCTTTCAGACTATGATAAGCATGGCAAGATTCTCCTCGACCGTGGTGTCTTATACGCCCCGGATTATGCCATCAATTCTGGCGGCGTGATCAATGTCTATGGCGAATTCGAAGGCTATAACGAAAAGCGTTCTTATGGCCGGGTCAATCATATCTATGATATTCTTCAGGAAATTTTTCAGCGCTCACAGGATGAAAATATACCGACCATGGATGCAGCGGATACTCTTGCTGAAGAGAGAATCCGTAAACTAGGACGTCTGAAACAGATGCATCGTTCAGGCAAACGTCTATTCTCAAAGATATAGATAACGCGTAGAAAGGATCAGGCCTCAGTTCATGCAAGAAAGACGTCGAGCCCGGGAATTTGTCGTGCAGGTCTCTTATGCACACGAGATACAAAACGACGACCTGGATCAAACCTTCAACCTCCTGGCAGAGAAGAGCGAATTATCTGATGATTTGCTCAAATTTGCCCGTGATCTGGTAAACGGGATTATGGCCCATCGACAGGAATTCGATGAGCTGATTTCCAGTAAATCCAGAAACTGGGACCTGACCCGTATTGCCCTCATCGATAGATTGATTCTCAGGATGGCCCTTACTGAATTCTTTTATTTTAAGGATATTCCCCCCAAGGTGTCAATTTCTGAAGCGATTGAAATCGCCAAGGTGTTCAGTACAGAAGAGAGCAGCAGCTTTGTGAATGGTATCCTGGATGCTATTCTAAATGATGCCATATCAGAAGGCAAAATGTCCATGATTTAGTTGGCTTAAAACGCTAATAACCCAAAAGCGTGTCCCCAAAATCGTCACACCGAGCGGAGTCGAGGTGCGAGGAACGGGAGACACGCTTTTTTATTTTCAATTATCATGAGGAGTGTCATACTGAGCTTGCCTGCCCCGCAAGGCGATGGTCGAAGTGTGAAACGGTCCATTGAAAGTGAATCTTGTCTGTAGGAGGCCCCGGCCCGTGTGGCACAAGCCGGGGATGTATGAACCCAGATGAGGATGGCCACATCGGAGTAAACGCATTTTATACTTTCAAAAATATCATTGATCCAAGGCGCACTGAGCCTGAGGTTCACCACAGATACAATCCTGTGCGAAGGAGCATGTATTGGGGAGGATCACGGCCACAATGATGATGGCCAGGAGACACAACCCTCTTAATCGTTTATCTGCTTTTTCTGAGATCACACGGGTATCTCTATCATTTATTACCCCTAAGCGATGAGCACCACCCCAGATGGTGCATTCTTGGTTTAGGCAGGGCTGAAGGGATTGGCAGAGTTGGGATACAACTCAAACCCAGGAGGTGAATCTTTCAACTCCTTAACCCCAACAGTCCCCACCATTTTAATCAGGGTCAAAAAACATAAACAATCTCGATCTGCCAGATAAGATCGGGCCTTAGTACGTGAATGAACGCTATTACTTCAGGAGTGTGAACTTCCTGACTTCACGGAATTGTTCACCCCTGGAGCCTGTAAAGTTCATCTCATACAGATATATCCCCGCCTCCAGCGACTTTCCATATTGATCCTGCGCCAACCATGTCACAGAATGACTACCCCCTATCGCAGGCTCATCAATGATTCGAGCTGTTTCCCGACCATTCATATCATAAACCACTAGGCTGACCCAACCAGCATCGGGCAGCTCGTAGTTAATTGAAGTAGATGGGTTAAATGGATTCGGATAATTGGGGTAGAGAGCAAAACTGGAAGGCGACGCCATCCGTCCATCAACTCCGACAGTATTCCAGGTAGCTGTAATATCGTAGCCGACGCCATTTAAAACTTCTGTTTGTCCTGAATACGAATAATAGAAATCATCCACTGTCGTGGCACATTCTACACCGATAAACCAGAGCCCTGACTCCTCGGGGGAGATATTGAGGATGTGATTAGTCCCACCATTCAGGCTTTCATATAGAGCGCTATCTTCGAAGGCAAACGATCCTGGGTTTGCATAGAGATTGAAGGCAAAACCTGCTTCTACATCCAGTTCGATGTTTAAGTCAGACGTTCCTGGTGGCAGTGAAATCGTGAAGTGATGATATTGTTTATCCCCAATACGCGTATAGGCTGGCAGGCTGTCCTCAGCATACAAATCCATGGTCCGGGATTCACCGTTCTCCAGACTGGCTTTTACAGTCGGATTTCCAACTCCATCAAGGGCGTATAGTAATATGGCTTGCATCATATTGAGCCTTTCTCCGGCCCAGGCGGTTTCAGGATGAGACCCGGTAACAACTATTCTCCCCTGGGTGGTATCTGGTTTATAGGCCCAGGTACTGGCCTTCTGATGCATATCAAGCGAGAGTTGGTGTGCATCATATCTTGTCAGAACCTCAGTATTAGAAGGGAAGTCAAGATTTTCTCGTGCCCAACAACCCCCATTGTGTCTCACATTTGCGATGTAGAAATCGTTGCCAAAATCGAAATAGTCCAGGAGGGGTGAATCTGCCGGGATATGATGACCCGTGTAAGAATCCAGAATTCCAGTAGAATGTGTTCTCCCAGGCCAGATATGATAATAGGGGGGATGAAGCCAGGTCTCTTCATAATGAAGGCTGGCTATATATGCTCCAGCGCAGGACCCAGCATAACTACCGCCATTTGCATAGAATGTTCGCACTCGGTCTCTTCCAATTTCGCCCAATGAGTATCCATGATTTCCTGCAGTACCCCCATGGGTGTATATCATTCGAAAGCGCGGAGCACCGTCTGGATAGAGGAGATGACCGTTCGTGTCCATTTCATCGCTAATCATGACCTCTGTTTGTGTGACTACATCGGAAGTAGCAAAATATTCTACGGATAGACCTAATAGTTCGATGGCATCCATATACATATTGGATGTTAAATTGACGCCACCATCACTGAATATATCTTTGAAATAGCCCGGGGTTTGTGAGAACAGAGTGGTAGAGAACATTAGGGTAGCTAGGACAGCGGAAGATGAAATTACTCTTGTTAAATCCATGGTAAACCCCCGAAATAATGCCCCGATTGGCCATAACCAACCGGGGCTCCGCGTTAAACAAATGCTATTTCAACAAACTGAATTTCTTGACACTTCGGAATTCAGATCCTTGCTCAGTGACGACTCTGATCTCATACAGATAAATGCCAGCGGCCAGAGGAGCTCCGCCCCGATCCTGAGCCTTCCACTGCAAGGAGTGAAAACCACCATTCAGGTCACTATCAATTAATGTGCTGACTTCTCGTCCTCGCACATCAAAGATGGTTAGTGAAACCCAACCAGAATAAGGTAAGTCAAACCGAATAGTTGTGGAGGGGTTGAAGGGATTCGGGAAGTTCTGATGCAGATAAAATTCCTGCGGTAAGGTCAAATCATCACCGATTGATGTAAGGTAAGGTGATTCATGGGAGCCCAGATCAGGAGCATCTCCCAGGTATTCAGCCTCAGCCATGTCGATGATGGTTTCCCCATCCATGGCGAAAAAAGCAGTACCAGCATCTATGCAGGCTGACGTATCACTCAAGACATAAACGGTTTCTGGGACAAAGCCGGGGTTATCAGAAATGTTGTGAGTTCCCCAGTTAATAACGCCATCCCCTGGATCACAACCAAGCAATCCATTCATAACACATGAATAATCCACGGTGACAGCCGAGGGAGCATAGCTATTATCCTCGTTCAACACAATCTCGTCAGGAAGATTAGCCCAGAAAATGCAATTCAGGACGATAGGTGCTGAGCCATCATTGATGATCATTCCACCACCACCACTGGGACCAACGTTATTCGCAAAGGTCACCTGATTGAATAGCGGTTTTGACTCCTCATGGACAAATATTCCGCCACCATAATACCTCGCACGATTATGATCGATAGTTACAGATTGGAATATTGGATCTGAGGAATCCCCAATGTAGCCGGCTCCACCTGTTATTGAAGCATAGTTGCCTGTAAGTCTAACATTTCTAAGGATTGGAGTTGATCTTGAGCCACCAATGGAGATTCCACCGCCCCAGGCAGACTCATTGTTAGAAATGATGACATCTTCAAGGATTGGATTTGATCCCATACCAATTGAGATTCCACCACCGCTGGGGTCATTCGCATTAGCTTCAGTTGCAGTATTTTCTGTTATGATGAGATTGCGTAAGAGGGGAGAAGCACTATAGCGAACACATATTCCACCGCCAAGATTTACGCTACCATCGCTCCAGCCAGTTCCATTGGTGAGTGTAAATCCATCCAAAATGGCAGATTCATCCTCACCGCTCATCATTAAAACTGTAGACCCGTTCTGACCTCCATCAATTGTTGTGAGTTCTGGACCAGAAACAGATTTGACGACGATATTCTTTCCAATAAAATTGATGTTCTCAGTATAGATTCCCTCAGCAACCAGAACCGTATCAGCATCGATAGCTGCTTCAATAGCCAGCTGAATGGATGCAAAATCCCCTGGGACATTCAGGATGGATGGTTCAGGAGACTCATATGCTCCCATGTCAGGTGCAACACCAACATATTCATCAGCCGCCATATCAATCAAAGTTACTCCTTCAGAAACGAAGTAGTCGATGCCGGTATCAACACAGGGTGAAGATGCCTGCAATTCATCACTGGCTCCAATAAACAAAGGATCTGTTGAGATGTTGCCATCCAACCAATTTACCAGACCTTGACCCACGTTTATTCCAGCAAGTCCGTTTTGGATATTGGAATAGGCAATGGATACCGTATCAGGAAGATATTGAATATCGTTATTGAACAGAATCTGATCAGGGATATTGGAATAGAAAATGGAATTGACAATATTGGCCTTGCTGCCGTGATTAGTTATTAAACCACCACCTCCACTTGAACCCCTGTTCGCTCTAACAGTAACTTTGTTAAAGGTGGGCGTGACATTATCATGGAGGAAGAATCCACCGCCATAATATGTTGCCCTGTTGTTATGAACATACACATCCTCAAAATAGGGAGCTGCATTAACCCCAATGTAGACGCCACCACCCGTCGTTGAGCCATAGTTCTCATAGATTTCAACATTTTTTAATGTTGGATCGGAATTATAAGCAATGGCCAGACCACCGCCCCATACGGACTCATTGTAGCAGATTTCGATATTTTCCAGGGACGGGTTTGAATCCCATGCGATTGTTATTCCACCGCCTGCAGGGTCTTGCCCACCGAAGGCTGAGTTCCCCGTGACGATGAGATTTTTTATAGTCGGTGATGAACTGCTACGACAGGCAATCCCACCTCCCACGAATTCATCTCCATTATCCCAGCCAGTTCCATTTGTTATCGTGAATCCGTCCAAAACCGCATTTTCGTCTTCCTGGCTCAGAAAAAGTACAACTGAGCCACTCTGATTTCCATCAATGGTGGTTAATTCAGGCCCCCTCATGGATTTAATGGTGAGACTTTTTCCATTGTAATTGATATTCTCAACATAGGTGCCCATCTCGACCATGATAATGTCACTATTCACTGCACCATCGATAGCTGCCTGTATGGTGGAAAAATCTCCTGGGACATTATAGGTAACCGGTGGCAGGGGCATTTCACAAGCCCCCATGTCAGGCGCTGGTCCACAATAATCCGATTCCACCATGTCAATCACAGTAACTCCGTCAACAATCCATTGAGCCGTCCCTGCATCAATACAGGGGGATGAAAAACTCAAAGCGTAGTTTTCCTCAAAGAGGGGATTGACCATGATATTATTCGAGCCATAGAACAGCTCTCCAGCACCATTTCGATCAATACCCAATTCACCAGACTGGATATCCGAATAGTCCACATCAAGCCGACTGTCAGCATAACCTGTTCGGGAATAAAATTCGACCTGATTTGGTGAATTACCCCACAGAATTGAATTTACCAGCTTGAGGGATGCCCCATCGCTGAGTTCAATACCGCCACCCCCTCGATAGGTTGGAATTGAACTTGTACAGCTGTTGTTTGCAATTGTCACTTTATTAAGAATCGGAGTTGCATCATCGTGTACCCAAAGACCTGCCCCCAGATATTCTGCCTCATTGTGGTGAATAAACACATCCTTTAAATAGGCTGATGAATCCCAGAGCGCGACGCCACCACCCGTGGTTCGTCCCCTATTCTCGTAGATCTCTACTCTTTGAAGTGTTGGACTGGACTCATAGGCCACAAAACCACCACCGTAGTCAGCTGCATTGTCACGAATAATGACATCCTCAATGAGGGCATCAGATAGATATGAACACATGATACCGCCACCCATTGAGGTATCCCCAGTGCAAAAGTTCCCCTCAACAATCAGATTGCGAAGGGTAGGGGTCGATTCATATCTGCAAAGAATACCCCCACCAATAAAGTGATTGTCATCGTTAAAAATGCCGCGACCGTTTGTGATGGTAAACCCATCCAGGACGGCACTTTCTTCCTGTGACATAAAGGTAACCACACTCCCCAAGCCCCCTCCATCGATGGTCGTTAGATCTGCACCACCTGCGGAGTATACTACAATGTTTTTACCATTAAAATTTAGATTCTCTATGTAAGTACCATTACTTACAAGAACACTATCACCATCAACTGTTGCATCGATACCTGCCTGAATTGTAGCGGCATCTGCTGGTACATTGATCGTTGTCGCTGAAAGTGTAACCACACTAGCCAACACAATAATCATTAGATGTAACCATTTCATAATCCCCTCCTTTGTTGGGTTTGAATTCTGGTGTAAACCTACACCGGAAGAGGGAATTGGGCATCTTTACTAAATCTTTACAAACGCAGAAAAGTTGATACTGCCCAGAAGTGCGGTCTCAAGCGATGTAAAGATGTGGATGCAGGAGTTTAGGGAGGGGGAGCGATATCTTCTAAATACCTGTAAATAATTAATTAATAGCTGATAAGGACAACTGTAATTGATTATTAATGACTTGGGAATGTAAAGAAAAAGTAAAGGTGGTCCAGGTCAATATTTGGAGAGAAAAGTTGAGAGATTTTCTTCACTGCCAATTTCTAATTTTTTTCTGATTCGATGGCGATAGATATCGATGGAGGAGGGTTGAACATTCATAACTTTGGCAATATCTTTTGAAATAAGATTCAATCTCAGGAGGGCACAAACCTTCAATTCATTCTCTGACAGCCCGGGATGATCGCTACGCAGTTCAATATAGAATCCTGTGTGAATTTCAGTGAACCAGATTTCAAAATCTTCCCAACCCTGTTTTACAGAGCTACGATCTCTGAGAAAGTGCAACAGTTTCTTGATTCGAGGCCTGATATCATCCCAACTCAATTTTGAAAAGCTCTCCAGTTCACCCTGAAGATTATCCATAATCTGCTGTTTGTCGTTGAGATGGAGTGACTGAGTCAGCAATTCACGTTTGAGGTGATCCATTTTGAGCTTGTTTTTCTCAAGCTCGACACGTTGTCTTTCTTCAATTTCTACTTTTAGTTGTGCCGTGCGCTCTCTAACCAATGCTTCCAGCTTATCCCGCTGAGCAACCAGTCTGTAGGTGCGGAGTTGGATATAGGCCAGAATGAATCCCAGTAAGCTGACTATGGCCAGGGTTTTAAACCACCAGGTTTTCCAGAAGGGGGGAGCTATTGATATGGCAATGGATGCGCCTTTCATATTCCAGACGCCATCATTATTGGAGCCCCTCACTCTAAAAGTGTATTCTCCAGCAGGTAAATTCATGTATTGCGCTGTGGGATGATGATAGGTGTCTATCCAGTCCTGATCATAACCATCGAGCATATATGCGTATAGATTTTTGTGGCTGGCTGAAAAATTCAGAGCGGCAAACTCAAACCTGATCACTTTGTCCCGATAAGTCAATTCCAGTTTTTCAGTCTGGGAGATTGATCGGGTCAGTATGGTCCGACCATTCCGGTCTTCACCTATGGGGACCGGCTCATAGTTAATGGAAAGTCCAGTAAAAAACAGAGGGGGAATGAAGGAGCTGTTACGAATACTGTCGGGATGAAAGACATTGTATCCATGGTCTCCACCAAAATACATGCTGCCATTTCGTGTCTTGACACGTGACTGATAATAAAAATCACTCTGGACACCATCACTCATGGTATAAGCGTTTAAGAGACCACTATCGGGATCTATCTTGAGAATCCCCATATTTGAACTCACCCACAGGTAGCCATGGTCATCCTCAAGGACCCCAAATATAGCTTGACTGGCTAGATCAGTATGCAGATCCATGGTTGTTATGGTTTGTCGCTGGGGATCCAGTCTATTCAATCCTCCACTTCGCGTACCGATCCACAGATTCCTATCATCATCCTCATAGAGTGAAACGACACAGTTGCTGGGTAAGGCCGGTGTTAATTGAGATTCAACCTGAAAGTGGACGAATTTTCCAGTCTTTCGATCAAACTGATTTAAACCCTTATCATTGGTTCCGATCCAGATATAACCAGCTTGATCTTCCAGGAGAGAATAGGTGAAATTACTGCTGATGCTGGTGGAGTCTTGCGGATCATGGCGAAAATGTTCAAAACTATTACTCCCGACATCGTAGCGATCAAGACCCTGGGTTTCAGTGGCAATCCAGATGCTTCCGTCTCTGGCTTCCAGGATATCCTTGGCTGTTTTATCGCCAAAGCTGTTAGCTACATCTTCACGATTGTTATAATGATTAAACGTCTTGGTGGGATAATCGAGGACAAACACCCCACATTCAGAAGTACCTATCCAGACTTTTTGTGTGCGATCCATTATTACACGTGATACATAATCTTTACTCCAGGAATAGTCGACCCCAATTGTATTAAAATGTTGGAAATTTCCAGTGTTCACATCCATTACACTGGTACCGCCTCCCATGGTCCCAAACCAGATATTGCCAGAATAATCCTCTGAAACTGAGAACACCATGTCATTCCGAATACTGTTTGGATTATCAGGTTCATAGCGTTTCTGTGTGAATCTGATCAGGTTGGGATCGTAAAAATTAACGCCGTCTGATTCAGTTCCCAGCCAGATTATTCCCTGACGATCGATATAGGAACAGTAAAGTAAGTTGTCCCCAAGAGAACGGTGCTCGTCAGGGTCATTCAAGAAGAGCTCAAACTTTTCAGATTGGGGAACATAGGTTGCCAATCCTATAGCCGAGGCTAGCCATAGGCGGCCTGCCCTATCTTGAGAAATCGATATAGTTCCAGCAACAGATAGGGCTGTGGTCAAATCCTCAGCCACGTAGTAGGACCAGCTTTGCTCAAGGAGGTCGTATTTAACAAGACCTAAACCAAAACGTGCGACCCAAAGATCATTATTTATTGAATCCAGGTGAATACTTTTCAATTGGACAGAGCCTGTGTAGGCCGACATCATTGTTTGAATGGAATAATCATCCAATGATAGGCTTACCAGGGCTCCATTTTCTGTACCTACGCAAAGTCTTCGATCAGGCATTTCAGCAAGAGCGCTGATTCGATTCGAAGGCAGGGTGTTTAGACTGTCAGGGTTTTGATAAAAATTGATGAATGTATTGGTATGTTTGTTGTATTTGCTCAAGCCATGTTCCGTTCCCACCCAGAGTAAACCATCAGAGTCTGCACACAATGCAGTAACCGAATTATGGGCTAAAGAATTTGAATCATTCGGATTATGCTTGAAATTCTCAAACGATTCCAGCTCTCTATTGTAGCGACCAAGTCCACCACTACGTGTTCCCACCCACATGACACCATCGTGATCTTCAACTAAACAGTTGATCCAGTATCCCGGGAGACTGTTTGTATCCAGGGGGTCAGATAGAAATACTTTAAATTGCTTGCCATCGTAGCGATTCAATCCAAATCGGGTTCCGAACCACATGAATCCCTGACTATCTTCAAGAATTGCCCGACAGGTATTTTGGGAAAGCCCATCGTCCACTGTGAGGTGGTTGAACCGAACAGGCTGGTCATCGGCCAGGAGGGAGCCCATGAAAAAAAATACAATCGCTATTGGGGGTGCTAGTAGCCGAAGCCACACAGAACCACTTCCGGTTCTATCAAAACATCGATTATAACCAATCTGGCTAAATGTCACTATTGTCCCCACATCTTCTGTAAAACGATGGAACAAAGCTAATTGAACTCTATATAATGGCAACGGAAAACATGGAGATATGGCTATAATCGCCAGCAACGGGCTTTCTGATAAGGTTGACATAGATGATGGTGAATATTCAATGTTACACTCGCAATAAAGCACTTCACAAACCCTCCGAGGAAGTTATTTTAGCGCCATGATTAGTAAACTTATTACCAAAATATTTGGAACCAGCACTGATCGCGAGACCAAGCAGCTGATTCCGTATGTCGCACAGATCAATGAACAGTTCGAAGCACTTTCGGATGCCACTCAAGAAACCCTGCTGGCCAAAACAGAAGCTTTTAAAGCTCAGATCAGTGGGAAAACTTCAGAACTCCAATCCAGGCTTGAAAGTGAAGGCAAAGATCTCAAATCGATAAATGAGGCCGTCTATGACCTCGAGCAGGAAATTCTTGCTGAAATTCTACCTGAAGCATTTGCTGTCGTTAAAAAGGGAGCCGCCCTCCTCATGGGGCAGCCAATCAAAGTCACCGGCCAGGAAATGACCTGGGACATGATCCCTTATGATGTGCAGCTCATGGGTGCTGTTGTCCTGCATCAGGGTAAAATTTCTGAAATGAAAACGGGTGAAGGAAAAACCCTGGTTGCTACCATGCCTATCTATCTCAACGCTCTGGTTGGGAAGGGTGTGCATATCATCACGGTGAATGACTATCTCGCCGAACGAGATTCACAATGGATGGGTGCCCTTTTAAAGTACGTGGGTCTCTCCGTTGGTGTGATCCTGGCCCAAATGGATCCTCTGGTTCGACAGGAAATGTACAATTGTGATGTGACTTATGGTATCAACAGTGAGTTTGGCTTTGATTACCTCCGCGACAATATGTCCATCAGCAAGCAGGATCAGGTCCAGCGCGGACACTATTACTCCATCGTTGATGAAGTTGATAGTGTGCTCATCGATGAGGCTCGAACCCCCCTTATTATTTCTGGAACCGTGGAATCAGAAATTGCTCAGCGCTACACAGATTTAAGACCCCTGGTTGATACGCTTATGCGTCGTCAGACCACTCTGGTCAACTCAATTCTGGCAAAAGCTGAAGAAGCCCTCAAGGATCCCAAGCTGGAATATGACGCTGGAGAATTGATTCTGCAGGCACGCCGGGGAGCGCCCAAACATCGTCGGCTCCAGAAACTCTATCAGGAGCAGGGCATCAAGAAACTCGAGCAGCGAGTAGAGAATGACTATATGCGAGATAAACGCATGCCTGAGATTGATGATGAACTTTACTTTGTCATAGAAGAAAAACAGAATAGTGTAGATCTTACTGATAAGGGACGCGAAGCTTTATCACCCAACGACCCAGATAGATTTGTTATCCCGGACTTGCCTACCCTCTTGAATGATCTGGAGAGTAATGAAGGGCTCCCCATTCAAGAACTGAATGAGCAAAAAGAAAAGCTCTATGCCCTCCACGGTGAGCGTTCTGATACCATCCACAATTTGAGTCAGCTTCTCAAAGCCTATTCACTTTTTGAAAAAGATGTGGATTATGTGGTTCAAGAAGGCAAAGTCATGATTGTGGATGAGTTTACTGGTCGCATCATGCATGGTCGTCGCTATAGTGATGGCCTCCACCAGGCTCTGGAAGCCAAAGAAAAAGTCCGGATTGAGAAAGAAAGTCAGACCCTGGCCACCATTACCCTTCAGAATTACTTCCGTCTTTATAAGAAGTTGTCTGGAATGACAGGGACAGCGGTCACCGAAGCTGAAGAATTTTTCAATATCTACAAACTTGGTGTGGTCGAAGTACCAACGCATCGTCCCATTTCAAGAGCAGATGAAAACGACCAAATCTACAAAACCCGCCGGGAAAAATTTAATGCAGTGATTGAAGAGATCATTGCTTCACATAAATCAGGACAACCTGTTCTGGTGGGTACCATTACCGTTGAAGTTTCAGAGACACTTTCTCGGATGCTCAAACGGCTAAAGATTCCCCACAATGTGTTGAATGCCAAGCAACATGGCCGTGAGGCAGAAGTTGTGGCCAGAGCCGGACAGGCACATGCTGTGACTATTGCTACCAACATGGCTGGTCGTGGAACAGATATCAAACTGGGTCCTAATGTCACAGAGCTGGGTGGTTTGAAGATATTGGGTACAGAACGTCACGAGTCCCGTCGAATTGATCTCCAGCTCAGGGGTCGCTCGGGAAGACAGGGTGATCCAGGTGCATCCCGTTTTTACCTCAGTCTTGAAGATGATTTGATGCGTCTGTTTAGTTCCGATCGAGTCGCCAGCGTCATGGATCGTCTTGGTTTGCAAGAGGGTGAAGTCATTGAAGCAGGAATGGTGACCAAAGCTGTGGAGAGAGCCCAGAAAAAAGTCGAAGCCCGAAACTACAGCATCCGTAAACATCTGTTGGAATATGACAATGTCATGAACCAGCAGCGAGAAGTTATTTATGATCGCCGTCAGGCTGCTTTGGATGGTCTGGATCTTAAAGAGGAATACCGGGAAGTAATCGAGAATTATGTTGATACAGTAGTTGAAAAATATACCGGTCTTGAAACTGACGTGGAATTGTGGGACTGGAATGGGTTGGAGGCTGATCTTGGCTCAACGGCCATGGTTCAGATTTCGGAAACTCCAGACGTTGAACTAGATCCAGACAAATTAAGGGATATGATTAAAGCGCTTATCTCCGACTCCTATGAGAAGAAATTTGAGATAACGGGAAGTCCTGAGAATTTTAAGCGATTGCAACAATTCGTTTATCTGAGAGTAGTGGACGAGAAATGGCGTGAGCATCTCTACGAGATGGATCAGATGAAAGAAGGTATCAATCTGCGCGCTGTGGGTCAGAAAGATCCACTTATCGAATACAAAAAAGAAGGCTATCAGCTGTTTGTCAAGATGCTCGATCTCATTGATCGTGAGGTTCTCAAACTCTTCTTCCACGCACGTATTGTGGACGAGCGCGAAAATAAAATGCGCAGAGCCAGAAATCTCTCTTCTAACCACGCCGAGAGTTCAAATATGGGTTTTCTGAATGCCTTACCACAAACTGGTGGGGACGGAAATCAGAGTGCTGCTCAGCCTGGTCCCCCGCAGAAGCCAAAACCCATTCAAGTGGAACAAAAGGTCGGAAGAAATGATCCTTGCCCATGTGGATCGGGTCTTAAATACAAGAAATGTCATGGTAAGTAGGGAGATGTCCCTGATCACTAACAATTTTGTTACAGTATATAGACAGGCAAATAACGTTTGTATCAACCCTTGAGGGCGTTATTTTTCAACTTGTTTAGTGAATGAACCGGACTGTGATCAGTATCAACACGATTGTTCGGTGGGATAATTAGTTTTAATGGAAATCAACCACATGCATGTGGAGGGAAATATGCGTAGAAGCTTTCTAGTCATCACCAGCCTAATAATCATTGCCAGTTTTGGTTTTGGTGAGACAGTTGTGTCTGTCATTGGATCCTCCGCACAAAATACAGACCCTATTGCTCCACTGAGCATAAATCTGGTAAATACGACTGCTGTTGGTGGTTTGCAATTTAGCTTGAAAGATATACCCAACGAGTTATCCGTTGCTGCCGTGGTACCAGCGGGACGTGCTGCTGCAGAACCCTACGATGATTTTGGTGTAGATGGAACTGCGAATACCAGTGATTTTGGTGAAGGTGATGGGCAATACACACCTGGCGAGCCTTATACTGATGTAAATGGCAATAGCGAATGGGATGGCGATTTTTCTGTAGAATTTAATGATAGAGATTCAACAGTAAGTGTGTTGATTTTTGATGCAAGCGGAAACAGCATTATTCCCGGAAATGGTCCAGTTTGCACAATATTATTCTCTGTTCCCCCTTCAGTAAGCGATGAAATTATTGAATTAAAGTTTCATGAAATTCTTAATGCAGACCCACAATTTTTACTGGTAGTCACCGACCCTGATGGCACTGCCTTAAACACAACCTGGTTAAATGGTCTCCTCACAGTAGGCGGAATTGAAGTTCGTCTCACCGGTGGTGGTGGATCTCCAGGCTATACGTCTGATCCTCTGCTCATCGAATTGAACAATGCGGTTCCTGTAAAGGGAATACAATTTAATCTTGTTGACAATGTGGATTATTTGACGATTGAGTCTGTGCAAGGGCTTGGCCGTGGAGCTGACTTTACCTTTGTTGCCAATGAAGTAGATGGTCACTCGTTGATTCTTGGTGTCAATTTCAATGGTGAGGAAATTGCCCCTGGATCTGGTGCTATTTTGGAAATACAATTTAATATTGCATCAAATGCACCTTTGGGTGATCTCATAGTGTCCACCACAGACTTAATTGTTGCTACACAGGGTGGATTACCCTTACCCAGTAACGGCGAAGATTATATGTTCCCGATTACTGTTGGTGTGGATGATGAAGCTGAGCTACCAACTGCATTTGAGCTTAAACAGAACTATCCAAACCCCTTTAATCCAACCACAACCATTAGCTATAGTGTGCCTGAGGCTTCCGAAGTACAGCTAGGTATCTTCAATCTTCTGGGTCAGGAAATCCGCACACTGTCAAATGGTGAACATCAACCTGGTGTTTATACTACCATGTGGGATGGTTTAAATCAGAATGGTGTTCGAGTTGAGTCTGGAATTTATATCTACAGGATGAGCAGCTCGGCTGGTTTTAGCGCTACCAAAAAGTTGGTAATGCTCAAGTAATCCAGACCAAAAAAGATATTATAAAAAAAGAGGCTGCCCTTTTGGGGCAGCCTCTTTTTTTATAAATAAGGGGTATAGAGGTATAAATGAATATTATTGCAGATATAGCAGCTAACATTATGGTTGTATAAGAAAAGCCACTATCCCGTAAAGCTAGCTTTAAAGCATTTCAACTACATCGGCCCAACGCCTTCCCTCAAGTCTGGATTCATGGATACCAGAGAACCATTTGGTTCGCCTGATCAGCAATGTGATTGACAAATTGGAACTGGATACGGTTCTTCACATTTATCCTGGAAGCAGTGTTTGGTCAAATCAAAGCAAATGGTCACTCCAGGTATTTCCTGCTCTGAGGTCTTGATGAAGTGAATATTGAATTTGGGTTGGTTGATAGTGCCCCTACTCAAATAAAACTATAGTCGAAGAGGAGCGGGGGATAGTAAAGAAGTGTTTAATTATCTCTGGTGAGCTGATTCTAGCCCCTTGACTTGAAAATAACGCTTAAGCTTGGATTTAAATAAATCAGTGATATTCCCTGTGAATCTGTGGCTAAAAAAAGAGGCGATATCATGTTATAAGACAGCCTCTTTCTGTTGCTTCAAAGGAGGCAATTTCTATCTTGCGACGCTTTTTTAAGCCGCGGTGGCGGAATTGGTAGACGCGCTAGATTTAGGATCTAGTAAGCTCAGCTTGTGGAGGTTCGACCCCTCTCCGCGGTACAAAGCAAACGAGAAATCGTTTGCTTTTTTAATTTAATTAAGTCGTCGAACTCCTCAGAATAGCTAAGACTCAATGAATTCTGGTAATTGAGTATATCAATCTGACATGGGAGTATATTTAAATGATATATATGTCATTCAAAACGATAATATAAATCAAGAATAATAATGCCTAAATACAATAAAAATAACATTATAAATAATCGTACCATAGCATGGCATGAGATTGGTTTATTGGGGACCATGTTAAGAACCACTTTTTTATTAAACCTTTTATCGAACTGTGCGACCGATTACAGAAACAGCATGATAAATCAATTAGAGAGAAAGTAAATAATGGAGCAAATTATGAAATCAAGAGCATTCATCACAGTCGTGTCAATCCTTCTAGTCTTAAGCTCTTTTGCTTATGCACAGTCCTCTGTGAGCAAAGACATTCACATCGCAAAGGGCAAAAAGAGCTCCCGCAATGTCTCCACAGTAAGTGGTGATATTTTTGTTGGTAATGGTGCAATGGTAAAGGGTGATGTTTCTGCAGTGAGCGGTGATATCTCAATTGGGTCGAAAGCCTCCGTCCAGAATATAGAAGTGGTAAGTGGCGATATCTCCGTGGGGAAGGGTGCAAAAACAAAAAATCTCGAAACCGTAAGTGGTGATATTCATCTCTATGAGAAGAGCGAAGTTGATGGATCAATTGAGACAGTGAGTGGAGATGTGAACTGTGACTCCGGGTCTGACATTGGAGAATATATTGGAACTGTAAGCGGAGATGTTGAATTGGATGATTCAAGACTTCGTGGGTCTCTTAAGACCGTCTCAGGGGATATCTCACTTTTTAATGGCTCCATGATTGATGGTGACATCATCATAAACCGCAAGCCAGATGTTGTGCTTTATCATAATGGGAAACTCAAAATTATCATAGATATGAATTCGGTTGTAAAAGGTTCTATCCTCGTGAAAGAACCCGATTCAAATGTGATTGTCTATCTGGCCAACGGTGGCGAGGTAAAAGGTGAGATCGTAAATGCTGAGGTACGGAAGCAGTAGGTTATTGGTTCCGGATTGAGGTGAAAGGAATGGAACGATATGAAACATTTTCGACTGCTTACTCTCCTGTTGTGTGGTTTAATACCAATAATTACTATTGGCTCACCACAATTAAAAGGGAGTGCTCAGGAGCGGAGTGTTTCGGCCTTTCGCCTGAATGGTACCCCAATTGAAGTAGATGGAAAACTACACGATAAAGTTTGGCAAGAACTTCCCAAACAAAGTGACTTTTTACAGCGCAACCCAGATGATGGTTCCCAAGCCACCCAACGTACAGAATTTGCTGTAGCCTATGATTCCGAATTCCTCTATATAGGAATTCGCGCATATGACGATCAACCTGAGCTGATTGATGGAATCCTCACCAGACGTGATGAATCCTCGCCATCTGATTGGCTATATATCTCCATAGATAGTTATCATGACCACAGAACGGCTTTCGAATTTGGTCTTAATGCAGCCGGTGTGAAGCAGGATTTAAGACGTTTTGATGATGATAATGCTGATTTTGACTGGAATGCAGTTTGGGAGGGGGAGGTAAGTATCGACGACCAGGGGTGGTCAGCAGAGTTTGCCATTCCTTTTAGGGAACTTCGCTTCAATAGTGCCGAATCCCTTACCTGGGGACTCAATGTTTATCGTGAATTCCCTCGCAATGACAATGAACTGGCTATTTGGAATCACTGGTCCCATGAGGAAACGGGCTTTGTCTCAAATTACGGTGAACTTACAGGTTTAACCAATATTCAGGCTGAACAGCCCATATATATAACACCCTATGTCCTGGGACGATCCGGTTTCAATGATGCCAACGTGGGTGAGTTTGACCACTACGAAAACTCAGCCAGTATGGGTGTAGATATCCGCAAAAATTTTGATCTTGGCCTCACCTTTAGCGGTACCTTTAATCCTGATTTTGGTCAGGTCGAGGCTGATCCGGCAGAGTTTAATCTTACGGAATTCGAGAGTTATTTCAGAGAGCAAAGACCTTTCTTTATTGAAGGGGGTAATATTCTAAACTTTTCCTTAGGATTTGGTGATGGTGACAATTCTTCAAACACACTCTTCTATTCACGTCGTATGGGAAGAGCTCCCCAGGGTGGTGCCAGTTCTGATGGGGGGACAGTAATATCAATCGATGCTCCTGAGTTTACACGTATCCTGGCAGCGGGAAAATTTACCGGAAAACTTGATAACGGTCTCTCTATCGGCCTCATGTCAGCTGCAACAGCTGAAGAAAGTGCTGTGATTACCTATGCTGATGGTCATGAATCAAGCAATGTCATTGAGCCTGCTACAACTTATCTACTTACACGTGTTCAACAGGACTATCGTGGTGGCTTTACGTCAATTGGCGGCATATTCACAGCTACTTTGCGTTCCCTGGATGATACCAACATGGATTGGCTGCGAGAAAAAGCCTTTACCGGGGGTCTTGACTTTAATCACCAATCTTCAGATAGGGTTTATTCCATAGAATCTGCTTTGGCTTTTAGCCATGTCATGGGAAGTGAGGAAGCTATCCTCAACACCCAACTCCATCCTGCTCGATATTTTCAGAGACCAGATGCTGAACACCTCAGTGTGGACTCATCTGCTACCTCACTTTCGGGAATGGGAGGCAAGTTCATCGTTGGCAAATCTGAGGGTAAGCTGAACATGTTTGGTGGTGTCCTTGCTACCAGCCCTGGTCTTGAAGTCAATGATCTGGGTTTCATGCGCTCTGTAGATAATGTTAATGAGTTCATATGGATAGGATATCGACATTGGGAGCCAGGTCGTTTCTTTCTCAATTACAATATTAATTTAAACCAATGGGCCAACTGGACCTTTGGTGGTGAATCCAAGGGTGTAGGTGGGAATGTCAATGGCCATGCCACCCTGAAAAACAATTGGGGCATTGGAGGAGGAATCAATTTTAATACGGGTGGTATGGTACCCTTCCATCTGCATGGCGGACCTTCCATTCGAGGTTCAAAAAATGTGAATGGTTGGACCAACATTAGTTCGGACTGGCGTCAAAAGTTGAGCGCCGGCATAAGTGCTAGCTACTTTTATAGTTGGGACGATGTACACAGTTTCAATACATCCCCATCCTTTACATGGCGACCCAAGAAAAATGTGTCCCTTTCTCTGGGACCCAATTTTCACTTCATGGATGATACCTGGGCCTGGATCACCACCATGGAAGATGCTTCGAATCAACCCCATTATATTTTCTCAGGTTTAAAATTGGCACAAACTACCATGACTTTTAGGGCTGATGTCACCTTGAGCACCACACTTTCACTACAGGCCTATGCTCAGGCATTTATTATGGGAGCGGATTATTTTGACTTTCGCAGGGTAGACGACCATACACAGGAAGATTTCAGCCGACGCTTCCAGGAACTCCCGGATCATCTGCTCTCATTTGATGGAAACGGTGCTCTGAGTGGCGTGGACATTGATCAGGATGGAATCATAGACTATTCACCCATCTCATATGTCTATTCGGACTTCAATTATAGTGAACTGACGTCGAATGTCGTCCTTCGATGGGAATACTCCACTGGTTCGGTGATGTATCTGGTCTGGTCCAGAGGAGCCTCTGCATATGATCCAGCCTGGAGATTTAACCCTGGTGAGGATCTGGAATCTCTACTGAATCTGGAAGCCGATAACATATTCTTGATCAAGGTCAATAAGCTCCTCCATTTCTAAACTATATGTTTTGCAAGCATACCTGAATGCCAAACAGGTGAGTCCAAGGGGGGTATTGACTTATTTGGCAAGCGGCACAAAATCATATAAATTTTGTTATTAAGCGTTTTTTATGAGGATGTGGATAAGGAAAACCCTAAATCTTCATAGGGGAAACCGATTTTTCTTTCGACACTAGCAATAATAGTTTAATGTCTTGCTCAAGTTGCCAATAAGGGCTCTTGAGCGGAAACATTAAATGAAGCTTTCACAGCATATATACATTCCAGTCCTCATATTTGTAGGTGTTCTTGTAGTGGGACAACTGGGTATAAACTATGTTTCAGATCAAGAGTCTGAAAAACTTGCAATAAAAACTCAAGTTACCGCCGAGCAGGTGGGGATGAGACTTAATGATTTTCTAAATACTCGAATTACCCGTCTGGATATTTTCCGAAAACGGATGGAGCAGAGACCTTTCATAAGCGAGGCGGAATTCAGAACTACTGCACTCCGTATACAACATGAACTTCCCGGTTTTCAGGCAGTCAACTGGATAGATGAAAATGGAATTATCCAATGGGTTACACCCTTGGCTCCCAACTTACCAGTAGTTGGTGTTGATTTGGTGCGAGAAGCAGCTAAGGATGCAGCCGAGGTATTTAATAGATCTCTCCAATACCAAATCGATACTGCTTCTCCACTAATCAAACTGGTTCAGGGCGGCAAGGGCTTTGCCACCTACCTACCCATTGTAGTGGATGACCAGATCACCGGTTTTGTGAATGGTGTATTTAGAATTGAAGAGTTGGTCTCTCAATGTTTTAACAACTCGATAAAAGATTTTAACTATGAAGTGATTTTATCAGGTAAGCGAGTTTATCTGAGGGGTGAACCTAATAATTTCGAGAACCCAAGCACCATTGGAAGACATAATTTCACAATGCTGGGTCAGTCCTGGGAATTACAGATAGTTCCAGGTTCCTCTCTGGATGGTACCACAACCTTCATGTGGGCTCTATCCATGGTTGTTGCTTTTTTTCTAGCAACACTTATAGCCGGTCTTACACTGATCAGGTTAAAGTCAAATGCGGAGCTGGCCAAAGCCTATACTGAGATCGAAAATTCTGAGGCAAAATTTAGAACAATTTTTGATAAATCTCCGGCATGCCTGTTACGCTATAGCCCTGAAGCAGTGCTCACAGACTGGAATCTTGAGGCTGCCTCCCTTTTTGGTCTTGAATTTCCACCTTCCAGGCATAGATCCGTGTACGATCTTGAAGAAATGAAACCGATTCTTCATGCCATTGAAGAGACGTTTGCAGGAGAGCATTCCTCATACCTTGGCTCTTTAGAAATTCAAGGCAAGAATATTGAAGTTGCTGCTAATTTTGAAATCTTGGTTTCAAGTGATGATCAGATTCAGGGAGGAATTATACTCCTGAAAGATGTAACTGAGCAAAATAAAACCATGCGGGCTAAGGAGGTCATGTATGATATTGGCCAGCTTGCCAATAAGATCAAAGACCTGCCACTATTGTTTCAGGCCATTCAAAACAGCCTGAGCAGAATCCTGGACACACGTAATTTTTATGTAGCTCTCTACAATGAAGAGCGGGATGAATTTTCCTATCCCTATTACAATGATGAATTTGATTCACCCCCACCTGATCCCGTAAAAGCAGAACGTGGAATCACTGCCTACGTGATAAAAAGTGGTTTCCCTATTTTACTCACCAAAGAAGAGTTCTATACGATGAACAAAGAGGGGAAAATTGATTTACTGGGGACACCCTCTGAACAGTGGCTCGGCTGTCCACTTATTGTAGAAGACAGGCCTATTGGGATTATGGCCGTTCAAAGCTATACCAAAGATGTGGTCTACGATAATGGGGATATCGAGATGCTAAACTTTGTCTCGGACCAAATAGCGTTAAGCATCAAAATTAATATTGAGGATGAAAAACTCCGTGAATCCGAAGCAATGCATCGAGAATTATCGAAACAATTAAGTGATTCAAATAACATCAAAGCGCTGCTTCTCGATGTAATTTCCCATGATCTCAAAAACCCTGCAGGAGTTATCTCTGGTATTGCTGACATTTTGACCATGGGCGAAGAGGTCAGTGATGAACTCCAACTCATTAAGGATAGTTCTGATGTGTTGCTAAAGGTCCTTGACAATACAACTGCATTAGCCCGCATTTCTCTTGGTGAGAGTATCAATATGGTGGATATAAATATCAGCGACTTAGTAAATGAAGTTATTGATGAGTATAAACCGAGTTTTAAAGGTGAGGGGAGTCCACTTCTACTCAGTGTTGAGACTAATATTATGCACATCGCCAACCCCATTATCTCTGAAGTATTTAGGAACTACCTGAGCAACGTTTTGAAGTATGCACCTTCTGGAGAACCGGTTGAAGTGAGTCTTAAAAAGGATTCAGAACGCATCGAATTTTGCGTTAGGGATGTAGGGAAAACGATTGCAGATGATGATCGGGATTCAGTATTTATAAGAAGTATACAGTTGGCCAATGGGAAGATGCGTGGATCAGGACTCGGACTTGCCATTGTCAAACGCATTGCAGAAGTACACGGGGCTGAGGTTGGTGTCCGTCCTAATCAACCGACGGGGAATATTTTTTATTTCGAGATGCCTCTCCAATTGACAAAGAAATGAACATTGACGAATGGGTGAACAAATGACAGTATTGGTTGTTGAAGATGATTTCGCTTCGAGACAGTATCTTTTATTACTTCTTAGAAAGCTTGAGTATGGGTCCATTGCTGCTGAAACTGGGGAAGAAGCTCTTGAGTTGATGAAAGATAAATCCGCAGATATTTTTCTTCTGGATATTGCTCTGGGACCAGGTATTAATGGACTGGAGCTGGGAGCAAAATTAAAAAATGAGGGTCGCTTTGGCCAAGTGCCCATGGTGGCTGTTACTGCGTTTACCAAGGACAAGTTGGAATCCTTTGATGAGGCAGGTTTCTCGGATTATATGTCCAAGCCCTACACCATTGATCAGTTGAAAGCATTATTGGAAAGATACCTAAAATAGATATCCTTCCTGCACCACACGAACAAATCCATACTATCTAGTAAAAAAATATCTATTATATAGAATGAAAATTAATGATATCCTCCAGGAGAGAAAAGACCCCTTTTTAAGTTTCGAAATTATTCCCCCTGCCAGAGGTAGAAGTGCACGTGAAATCTATGAGATCATTGATGAACTGATCGAATTCAACCCCCCCTTTATTGATGTGACCAGCCATGCAGCAGATTCATATTTTATTGAGCAGGATAATGGCACCTTTACACGGCACATCAAGCGAAAACGACCTGGAACCATTGGTTTGTGTGCCGCCATTAAATATCGTTATCAACTGGAAGCGGTTCCTCATCTCCTCTGCCAGGGATTTACCAAACAAGAAACAGAAGATGCCTTGATAGAATTGAATTATCTGGGGATTGATAATGTGTTGGCTATTCGTGGTGATCAATTGCTATATCAAAAAGCCCATCCCATTGGACGAGAGGCAAATGAGCATGCACTGGATCTGGTAAAACAGATTAGTAATATGAATCGTGGCAAATATCTGGAAGATATCCTCGATGCTGATGAATCAGATTTCTGCATTGGTGTAGGGGCTTACCCGGAGAAACACCCAGATGCCCCCAGCAAAAATGCAGATATACGATACTTAAAAAGGAAGGTTGATGCTGGTGCTCAGTACATTGTCACTCAGATGTTTTTCAACAATCAAGATTACTATGATTTTGTTGCTCAGTGCAGAGCAGAGGGCATCACAGTTCCTATTATACCAGGCATAAAGCTGATAACACGTCAGACCCAACTTCGCTCACTGCCTCACGCGTTTTCCGTAACTATTCCTGATGATTTGGTAACAAGTCTTGAGTTGGCGGAGACCTCTCATGAAAGAGCTGAAATTGGCATCAAGCACGCAGTTGAACAATGCGAAGATTTGCTAAATAATGGTGTGGAATGTCTTCATTTTTACGTCATGCAGGATGTTCGTCTGGTTAAACAGGTCGCAACAGCACTCAATTTATCCTAAAGCGATTCAGTAAGTCGTATTTCACCGGTTTGGAAGGCTTTCAGTTTTCCCTCAATAACGATCAGTGCATCACCCCTGCTGTTAATTCCTGAGAAATGCCCTTCAAATTTCCCCTGAGGAGATTCCAACAGGACGGATTGGTTCATTCGGTATGCATTTTTATTCCACTCGCTAGCCAATTGGTCTCCATCATCCAGAGCAGACAAATTTCCAAAAAATGAATTCACAAAAGTATCGATTAAGTTAGATCTATCCAGGTTTTCCACTCCCTCTAGTTTGAGGGAGGTAGCCTGCCTCTGGATAGAAGGGGTAAAATCATCTTTGCCATGGCTCAGGTTTATTCCCATCCCGATGATGGCAGACACAATAGCGTCTCCTTGCCATTGAAGCTCCGTAAGGATACCTCCACACTTCTTTGAATTGATTATGATGTCATTGGGCCATTTCAGGTAAACGATATCAGGAATGAGGGGTGAGATGATGTCATGCACAATGGTACCTGTGAAAATGGATAGCAACTGGATGTTGTGGGAAAGTGAAGTCTGGCGGCCAAGATAAAGTGACATCCACAGACCCAAACCAGCAGCTGATTCCCATCTCCGCCCCTTCTGGCCCTTACCTTGTGACTGTGCATCACTCACCATTAAAACGTTGGAACCCTGAAATTCCTGACGTCGCCTTTTTAACTCAAGATTGGTGGAATCAACCGTATCAAGAAAAATGGTTTTATCAAGATCAGGGTGGGAAGTCATATATTGTGATCTGGTTTTGGACGGTTGGTCCTTACCCCTGATATTCACCAAAGACAGACCTGAGGGTATTGGAAATTTCGCCAACAGACGCATACTCGCGCACAGCTGACAAAATAAATGGATACAGGTTTGTATCCTTGTGCTGAGCAGCAGTTTTCAGCTCAGAGAGAGATTTCTTGAGAGCATCGTTATCACGAGCAGCTTTGACTGAACGTAAATCCTTTAATTGTTCCTGGGCAGCTTTGGCTGCTAGTTTCAAGATGTCAGGTTGAATATCCTCCTCATCGACGAATTTGTTTTGCCCAACCACAACACGTTCTCCCTGCTCAATATCCTGCTGATATTGATAGGCGCTGTTGCCAATTTCATTCTGAAAATATCCCAATTCGATGGCTTTCACGGCACCACCTAATTCATCAACCTTCTTAATATATTCGAAGACATCCTCTTCCAGACCATTGGTTAAGGTTTCAATAACTTCTGAGCCGGCCAGTGGATCAACATAGTTGGTAATGCCACTCTCAAATCCAACAATTTGTTGTGTTCTCAGAGCCAATCTTGCTGACTCCTCAGTTGGCAGGGCCAGGGCTTCGTCCCGTGAATTTGTATGCAATGACTGAGTACCGCCCAACACCGCTGCCAAGGCCTGAAGGGTGACACGGACCACATTATTATCAATCTGTTGAGCTGTAAGTGTTGACCCCCCCGTTTGGGTATGAAAACGGCACATCATGGCTTTCGGATTGGTGGCTCCAAAACGCTCCTTCATAATTTTTGCCCAGATACGACGAGATGCACGGAACTTGGCTACTTCTTCCATCAGATCATTATGCGCGTTCCAGAAAAATGATAGTCTGGCCCCAAACTCATTGACATCCAAGCCTGCTGCAATGGCAGCCTCCACATAAGCAATCCCATTGGAAAAGGTAAATGCCAGTTCTTGGGCTGCTGTGGAACCAGCTTCACGGATGTGGTAGCCTGAGATAGAGATCGTGTTCCAGTTGGGGATATGTTCATTGCAATATGAAAAAACATCGGTAATAAGCCGCAGAGATGCCTGGGGTGGGAAAATGTAGGTCCCACGAGCAATATATTCCTTCAGGACATCATTTTGAATGGTACCCCGCAGTTGTTGGCTGTTCACGCCTTGCTTTTCAGCCACGACCTGGTACATGGCCAATAAAATGATAGCAGTTGAATTGATGGTCATGGATGTGGATACCTTGTCCAGAGGTATGCTTTCGAAAAGAACTTCCATATCAGCCAGGGTGTCAATGGGTACCCCAACCTTCCCAATTTCTCCCTCGGCGATGGGGTCATCAGAATCATATCCAATCTGGGTTGGCAAATCGAAAGCGACTGAAAGACCAGTCGTTCCCTGATCTAGCAGATAACGGTACCTGGTATTTGAGTCTTTAGCGCTGGAAAATCCTGCATATTGCCGCATCGTCCATTTTCTGGAGCGATACATCTCTTCATAAATTCCCTTTGTAAAGGGATATTGTCCGGCCTTTTCCCCTTGGCTACTCATAGCTTACCTCTAAGTCCTGCGTTCAGTCTTGATTTGCTGGTAGGCTTCATTGATAGCCTTGAATTTGTCTTCAGCCATTTTCTGGAATTCTGGTCCAAGATGTTGAACCTTGTCCGGGTGAAACCGTGCTGCCATGGAGCGATAGGCTTTTTTTATCTCCTGATCAGTAGCGGAAGGATCAATTTCCAATATTTTATAATACGAATGATTGTCCTTTACAAAGATAGCCATGATGGCATCAACATCCCGGGCATTCAGCTTTAAATGTTGGCCTATTTCCTGAATGATTTCAACTTCACTGGCATGGACCTGACCATCTGCCTGGCTAATTCCAAATAGAACATGCATGAGCTGAAGTTTTTCAGCAGTATTCATATGACTATTAATCTGATTTGCTATTTCGTAGATGAAGTAGTCTTGTTCCAGCAAATTCTTCAATAAGACAAGCATCTCCTGGGCATTATCGCGGCCAAAACTTTTTATGAGGAACTGCTTTACATACTCTAATTCAGCCTTGACTACTTTTCCGTCTGCCTTCATGACTGCAGCAACCAGAACTAACATGGCAATGGCAAAATCGCCTGGTTTCGTCTGTTGCGAAAATCCTGGACCAATGCGTTGTCCCATATTGGGATTAGATTCGACCTGACCACCTAACCACCATCCAATTAATCCTCCGATGGGTCCTGCAAAAGCCCACCCAAGTCCAGCTCCGAACATTCTTCCTAACATTTGGTATCCAATATTTTAATTATCATCAGAATGGCTTACACAATCTCGATAATGTTTGTTCCCTTTTCAACGGTTTGCCCTTCAGCAACACCAATTCTTTTTACCACACCCCCTACAGGAGATTTTATCTCATTTTCCATCTTCATGGCTTCAATCAGGAAAAGAGGATCACCCGCTTTAACCTGATCCCCAACAGTATGGAAGATCTTGGTCACCAGACCAGGAATTTGTGCGCTTATCAAGCCCGTTTTGACATCTTGAAGTGAATCCCAGCCTAATTCTCTAAGGTGCAGATGTACTGCATCAAGGAGTTCCAGATGGATAGGGGTTCCATTTACATTCACTCGATTAACTTCTCTGGGGCAAACCCCAACTACAAATGATCGATTGTTCATCAGGACACTATAAACTCCCGGCTGAACCTGTATCGCCTCAAAACGCAATTCTCTTTCACCCGTCATGATGATTAATTCGTTGGATTCTATACTAAAATTGGCTTCTAAGGATCTCTGACCAGCATTGATTTCGAACTTCATCAATCATTTCTCCCCAGCTGCGCACTGACCCAGTTTGACCGAGCTTTCGTTGTTGAAGCTGATGCGTTTGAACTATGCTTGATTTGATTTTGATGATGAAAAAGCGAACCACCTGCAACCAATAGTACTTCGTCAGTTGAAGCAGCCAGGTCTGCATGTAATTCTTCTCTGAATTTGGTATAGAAGTGAGTATCATACGTCCCTTTTCGGAATACTGGATGTCTCACTACTGAGCGGCAAAACTGAATGGTTGTTTCAATACCACCGATATAAAATTCTCGGAGCGCTCGTTCACTGCGGTTAAGTGCTGAATCTCTATCCTTGGCCCAGCAAATCAGTTTCCCAAGCATGGGGTCATAGTATGGCGTAATCTCCAGACCCTGTCTGATCGCCCCATCAAACCTTGTCCCTGCACCATCAGGTATTTGAAGCATAACAATTTCTCCTGTGGAAGGGGCAAAGTCATTAGAAGCATCTTCAGCATAAATGCGACATTCAATTGCATGACCTGTCGTGCTGATGTCAGTCTGTTTCACAGATAATGGCAGTCCAGCCGCAATGCGGATTTGCTCAGCGACCAAATCAATTCCAGTCACCATTTCAGTCACAGGATGTTCCACCTGAAGACGTGTGTTCATTTCTAAGAAATAAAAATTTCTATGTTTGTCTACCAGAAACTCCACCGTGCCAGCACCGACATATTTACAGCTCTCAGCAGTTTCAACTGCAGCCTGACCCATCTTTGATCGGAGATTATCATCGATGAAGGGACTTGGAGATTCTTCAATCACCTTCTGGTAGCGTCTCTGAATGGAACATTCACGTTCGTTCAAATGGATTGTATTTCCATGGGTATCAGCCAGAATTTGAAATTCAATATGGTGGGGTTCTTCCAGATACTTTTCCACATACACCCGACCATCACCAAAGGCGGATTGTGATTCTCGCTCAGCCTTACCCACAGCCCCTTCGAATTCAGAAGCAGCATTGACGATTCGCATGCCTTTTCCACCACCACCACCGGCAGCTTTGATAAGCACGGGGAAACCGATCTCTTTGGCAATATTCAGGGCCTTGCCGATGTCAGCAATTGGCTCTTCTGTACCTGGCACGACTGGCACCTGCGTTTTAAGCATGGTTTGCCGCGCCATGGTTTTATCACCCATGATCTTTATGGCAGAAGCCGGGGGTCCGATAAAAACGATACCCGCTTCTGAAACTTCCCTGGCAAAATCTGTATTCTCAGATAAAAAGCCATAACCTGGATGAATGGCTTCTGCACCGGAATCTCTGGCCACTTCAAGTATTTTTTTATAATTGAGATAACTTTCGGTGGAGGGAGAAGGGCCAATGTGATAGGCTTCATCAGCAAAAAGCACGTGGGGGGCGGTACGATCCGCTTCAGAAAAGACAGCGACCACCTCAATCCCCATTTCCCGGCAGGTGCGCATGACTCTTAAGGCAATTTCTCCTCGATTTGCGATCAAAATTTTCTTAAACATTTATTCCGCTCCTACCATTGTTCGAAATTCATCTTCGGTGATAATTTTTACACCCAGCTTATTGGCTTTCTCAATTTTGGAGCCTGCCCCTGGTCCTGCAACCAAATAGTCTGTCTTTTTGCTGATAGAATTTGCTGAAGCCCCACCCAGTGACTCAACCAATACCCTGGCGGAATCGCGATTGAAGTGTTCCAGCTTTCCAGTAAATACAAAGGAGAGACCTGAAAATATACCTGCATTCCTAGCGCTCACATCGATGGTGGGATTTAGCCCGTGTTGGGATAATTTTTCCAGGATATTAAGATTGTCTGAGTCCCTAAAAAACTCTACCAGTCCTCTGGCTACAATGGGGCCAACTTCATGGGTTGCTTCCAGATCTTCAACGGTTGCTTCTCCCAGGGCTTGAAGAGAACCATACTTACTGGCGATAACTTTGGAAATATGTTCACCCACATTCCGAATACCCAGACCATGAATTAAGCGCCACAGATCAGCTGATTTGCTTGTATCAATCGCTTCCATGATATTAAGAGCCGACTTTTCTGCCATGCGTTCCAGATTGGCCAGTTGCTCCAGATTGAGAGAATAAATATCTGCAATGCTCCCAATGAGTTCCGTATCTACTAATTGAGATACCAGCTTGGTTCCAAAGCCATCAATATCCATACAGCGCTTGGCGACAAAATGTTCGATGCGTCCTTTTATTTGAGCAGAACAGGAGATATTCTGACAATAGTGTTTGGCTTCTCCCTCGAGACGGAGGACATGGCCTTCACAAGCAGGGCAGCGATCAGGAATAATGTAAGGTTGGGATCCAGCAGGTCGCTTATCCAGAATGGCCTTGACAACCTCTGGAATGACATCACCTGCACGTTGAACCACCACCGTGTCACCCTCACGAACATCCTTCCTGTCGATTTCATCCTGATTATGAAGGGTTGCTCGAGCCACCATGACCCCCCCGAGATGAACAGGTTCAAGATTCGCCACAGGCGTAATTGAACCGGTTCTTCCCACACTGGGGACGATACTTAAAATTTTTGTGACTTCCTGACGTGCTTTAAACTTCCCGGCAATTGCCCACCGTGGGGACCGACTCCGAATACCCATGCGGTTTTGATAATCCAGACGGTTCACTTTGGTAACGGTACCATCGATGTCATATTCCAGATTTTCTCTCTCCCGCTCAAGTTTGTTGTGGAACTGAATAACACTTTCAATATTGGGGCACAATTCATACAAAGCATTAACAGGAAAGCCCCAATCCTTGAGGGCCTGAATGAATTCCATATGGGATTCAACAGTGAAATTATCAATTTTGCCAGGTGCATAAAGATTGATCAACAGGTTACGGCTTGCAGTGATCCTAGAATCAAGTTGTCGTAAACTTCCAGCGGCAGCATTACGCGGATTGGCAAAGGGCTGCTTCTCCTGATCGAGCTGTCGTTGGTTTAATTGCTCAAAATCCCCATGCCCCATGAATACTTCTCCACGTACTTCAAGATAGGGAGGGATGGGTCGCTTCTTACCCCTGAGTCTCAGAGGCAAGGCTTTCAGGGTCCGAAGATTCTTGGTTATGTTTTCGCCAGTGACACCATCACCCCTGGTAGATCCAGCGGTGAATACACCATCAATATAGATCAACTCCACTCCGAGGCCGTCCAACTTGGGCTCAACGACATATTCGAGTTGCTCTACTTCAAGATCCTTACGCACTCTTTCGTCAAAACTGATTAATTCTTCTTCATCCATTGCGTTGGATAAGGAGAGCATGGGGATACTGTGGGTGAGCTGGTCAAATCCTGCAAGCGGTTGACTCCCAACTCTTTGAGTAGGAGAATCTACCTGTTTTAAATCTGGGAATTGGGTTTCAAGGTCGATTAGCTCTCTGAGGAGAGCGTCATAAGCGGTATCTGATATGCTGGGGTCATCAAGTATATAATAACGATGATTATGCTCAGTTAGTGCTTCCGTGAGTTCGCGGATGCGTGCAAGGGCTTGTTGTAGATCCATAGGCTGAAAATGTAATCGGCAGGGTATAAAAAAGAAACGCCCCATTAAGGGGCGTCTCTGAAATTGTTGCCTGGAGTGATGCTTATTTAATCAATGAGTCCATTTGCTCAGTGATATAATCAGCATGTTCTTTTTCCTCAGGAACAGCGAGCATTCCTTCTCTAAAACGAAGAGAATTGCTTTTATTTTTTTTGAGGGGCAGGATATAACGTACCATCTTTTTATGGGTACGTGTCTTTCCGCGTACTTTATCTCCAAATGCTTGTGCTTTAGCCATAGTCTTTCCTCCAGTCCTTTAGCGGGGCGAAACTAAACGACAGTTACGCCTATTGCAAATAATTTTGTGTAACCCTTACTTGAAAGCCAGGATATCCTTCTCAAAGACCTTGTGATCTGTATAGCCTACATACTTACGCTGAATATTGAAATCCCTGTCGATAACAAAGGTAGTAGGAATGCTGCGTACACCACCATAGGCTTGTACGACACCACCATCACCATATACTACGGGGTAATTGATGTTCATTTTCTCGGCAAAGGGGACCACAACTTTTGCGCCACCACGATCCAGAGATACACCCAGGACAACGACATCATCTTTATAGTCATCCTGTAGTTTTATAAAGCTGGGAATTTCCATCTTACAGGGTCCACACCAGGTAGCCCAAAAGTCTAAAATGATAATCTTACCTTTATAGTCAGAGAGTGAGACCTTCTGTCCATTAAGATCGGTGAGTGTAAAATCTGGAGCAGTCTGAGCTGAAACAGACGTTGTCCCAATCATGAAGATACCGAAAATCACAAAGAGGATTGCGGCTGAGCTGGCGATAATTTTATTTTTTTTCATTCTATTCCTTCTTTCGTTGTTGCTCTTAGAGCGAATATCACCCATAGAGTTACAAATAACTGCGGTGAATATGACTTTATAATCACTACTTTCACATTATGTTTCTCCGCAATTGCTTGAAAACTGTTGAATTGTCAGCCAACAGTCAAATTCGAGCCGCTCGTGTATTGTTTTTGGAGAAGAAGGGGAGTACTTGTATGATTCCCAGGAAAATTATCCTGAGTTTGGTTGCCCTCGTTATGATGGTAGCCTGTAGTAATAATTCGGAGTTAGCAAAAGATATGATATCAAGTAGTAAAAATATTGCCGCCGTTGATGAAAAATTGGGGTTAAGCAGAAATCAAGATGAGGCGATTTTTCGTCTATTCGCACCGGAAGAAGACCTGGTAAACCTGGTTCTTTTTCAGAATTTCGACGATGAAACAGGTGAAAACCTTGCCATGCACAAAAAACCTAATGGTGTCTGGGAAATCAGCGTGCCCCATGAGCAGCTCACCAAGTTTTATGCCTATTCTGCTCCTTCCAGCGATAAGCAAATTATTCCCGATCCCTACTCAGAGGCTGTGGTACGTCAGAATCATTTTAAATATCCCAGCAAAACGGTCATTTTACCCCGGGACGAATTTGATTGGCAGGGAGCTGAGGTTACCTCAGCAGCGATTGGAGATCTTGTAATTCTTGAAGCCCACCTGAGAGATATGACAGTACATCCAAGTTCGGGAGCTATCAAGCCAGGCACCTATCAGGGTTTTATTGAACCCGCCCAGAAGGGTGGAATTGCCCATCTGAAAGATATGGGATATAATGCCATCGAATTTTTACCTCTCCAGGAGTTCGGAAACATAGAAATCGATTATAAGAATTCAGAAATAAGCACCTGGAATGATTGGAACCCCTATGAAGCAAACCATTGGGGATATATGACCTCTTTTTTCTTTGCCCCAGAAATTTACTACGGTTCAGACGGTGTAAAGGACAGGGGAGCCTGGGTCGGTGAGGATGGACGAGCAGTCAACGAGATGAAGGAAATGGTGCGGGCTCTTCACAAGGAAGGTATATCGGTCATTCTGGATGTGGTCTATAATCATGTTTCACAGTATGATGATAATCCCTTTAAACTCATTGATAAAGACTACTACTTCAGACTGGATAAAGAGGGCGATTATCTCTCCAAAAGTGGATGTGGCAACGATTTTAAAACCGAGAATATCATGTCTCGTAAAATGATTGTTGAAAGCCTCTTACACTGGATGAAAGAATATCACATCGATGGTTTTCGTTTTGATCTGGCTGCCATGATTGATTTGGAAACGGTAGATGCAATTACTGCAGCTACTCAATCAGTCAATCCAGATGTTATTCTGATTGGTGAACCCTGGGGTGGTGGAGGATACAACCCAAAGGAGTTGGCTGATCATGGCTGGGCTTCATGGAATGATCATTTCCGCAATAGTGTGAAGGGACGCAATCCACGTGAGAATGATGTCGGATTTATCTTTGGAAAACTTTGGGATGGCAAGAAAAAGGAGCACTACAAAAAGCTCATGCGAGGCTATTTGCAAAGCGACGGGGGACATTTTGTGGATCCTTCACAAAGTGTGAACTATCTGGAAAGTCATGATGATCATACCATGGGTGATTTTATTCGCCTGGCTCTTGGTAAGGTGGGGGCTTCTGAGGTTGTAACCAGGGATCAGGTCGCTCAATTATCAAGCGAAGAACTGGCAATTCATAAGTTTGGTGCTTTGAATCTTTTGACCAGTCAGGGACCAGTTATGATAGCTCAGGGGCAGAGTTGGGGTCGCGCGAAGGTGATTGCCAATAGTGCTGGAAATGATCCGCATGCCGGACGACTTGACCACAATTCATATGAGAAAGATGATGAAACCAACTGGCTGGACTGGAAAGAAAAAGTACTCAATCAGCCCCTTGTAGATTACTATCGTGGCCTGATTTCCATCAGAAACACATATCCTGAAATCCGAAATGTGGAAACTGGTTATCGTAAATTTATGGATGGATCCGCTCAGCTTTCCTTTGGTGTAAGTATGGCAGGGGAACATCAGATACTGGTGTTACTCAATGCTGATAAAAAATCAAAATCAAAATTCTCTTTACCAGCAGGTATCTGGACCATTCTGGCAAATGAAAATCATGCAAATGTTGAGGGACTTGGAACAGCGGAAAAAGTAGCTGAGGTAGCTGAGCAATCAGGTCTTATCCTGGTTCAATAGGTGACAGTATGAAATCGACCACAAAATATCTTCATTTTAATGTTCCTGAACGAATGGGTTTTGTAAACATTACCCGAGATATTGTATCCATTGTACAGGAGAGTGGTGTGCAGGAGGGGCTCTGTTTGGTAAATGCCATGCATATCACCGCCTCTGTTTTTATCAACGATGAAGAATCTGGATTGAAGGAAGATTACAAACGCTGGCTGGAGTGGTTGGCTCCTTTTGATGCCAGTCCAGAGCGTTATCATCATAATCGTACAGGTGAAGACAATGGCGATGCCCACCACAAACGTCAGATTATGGGCCGAGAGGTAGTGGTTGCCATTACCTCGGGTCGATTAGATTTTGGCACCTGGGAACAGATCTTTTATGGTGAATTTGACGGCAAACGTGACAAACGTGTTCTGGTGAAAATTATTGGGGAGTGATTTAGAAGTTAGAAGTTAATAGTTAAAAGTTAAAAGTTAGAAGTTAGAAGTTAGAAGTTAGAAGTTAGAAGTTAGAAGTTAGAAGTTAGAAGTTAGAAGTTAATAGTTAATAGTTAATAGTTAATAGTTAATAGTTAATAGTTAATAGTTAATAGTTAATAGTTAATAGTTAAAAGTTAAAAGTTAAAAGTTAAAAGTTAAAAGTTAAAAGTTAAAAGTTAGAAGTTAGAAGTTAGAAGTTAAAAATTAGAAGTTAGATGTTATTCTCACAATATTGTGTTGCTCCTGAAGTTGTTACTCCTCATCGCACAAAGCATCTCCACATTAAACTCAATAACTCAATAACTCAATAACTCAATAACTCAATAACTCATCAACTCATCAACTCATCGACTTATAGTCCCAATTCCTCTTTAATCACTTCTGTCCACAACGCATAGCCAACTTCATTCATATGCAAACCATCATGTCCAAAAATATCTATCCGAGGAGTTCCATCCTCTCCCAGCATGGGTGTAAACACATCAATATAGTATAGATTTTTAGTCTCTTCTGTCCGTGCTTTGATAAGTGCGTTGGCTTTGGCCATGTTTTCCATGTGTTTGATACGGGCCAAACTCGGTTTAATTGAGATGAAAAAGATGGGCATCTTGGGCCATTTTTCCAGAACCCTTGACACAAAAATATTGTAGTCACTGAGAACCTTCTCAGGGGTTTTACCTGAGGCGATATCATTGTCGCCTTCATACACCAAAATAGCATTGAGGTGGTAGGGGAAAACAATATCATCCAGATAATAGATCAGGTCTGACATGTGAGAGCCGCCCATGCCACGATTCACAGCATTGACTTCGGGAAAATCTGATACCAAAGATTTCCAGCCGTGGATACTCGAACTACCTACGAAAAGGATGGAATTGGGGCGAGGCTTATTTAAGGAATCTGCAGATTTATAACCTGCCACTACATCAGAAAAACGCAAGGGATCAACAATAACCTCTGGTGCCGCTTTCGGGGTGGGACCACAGTTGAAAACGATAGCGGTGATGAGGACCAGGCCAATACTTATGCCAATTGAGCTAAAAACTTTTCTCATAATTTCTCTCGCTTATAGAGTGCTAAAAAAAATAACAAATATTTGTGCATAAAATATGCAGGAGGGAGTGATGACAATCAACTGATAAAATCTGCAACCAATGCGAACAACTCATCAGCTTTGTCTGCATGCAACCAATGCCCGGCGCCTTCTATTGTTTGCAATTGTGCAAGTGGAAAATATTGTAGAATTTCAGGAGAGAGCTCTGGTTCCAGATAATCTGAATTTTCACCCCGGAGAAAAAGAACTGAACCAATGAAGGGCTGGCTGAGATCCAGGCTTGAGGTCAAGTCCTCATAATGCTCCAGGAGTGCATCTCGATTGAATTTCCAGCCCAGACTACCATCAAGTCTCCTCAGGATGTTTTTAAGTAGAAATTGTTGAATAGGGGATGACTCAATAAGGGTTTGAAGCTCCTCTTTGATTTCCTCTCGAGCTGAAAACTCCTCAGGATTAATTGATGATAATGCTTTTAGAATGAACTCATGTTTCCCTTCGACACGATCAATCCCAATATCCAGAACCGTTAAACTCCTGACCAGATCTGGATAGGTGGAGGCAAAGAGCATCCCAACCTTACCCCCCATAGAGTGTCCCACAATATGGACATGTTCCAGTCGTTCCTGAGCGATGAATTGATGGAGGTCCCGGGCCAGCTCTGTATAATCCATGGCTGATTCATGAGGTGAGCTGCCATGGTTCCGCTGATCCAAAGTGAAAACTTGAAATGTTTGTCCCCATCGGCGGGCCAGGGTGTGCCAGTTATCTGACGACCCAAAAAGACCGTGTAATATGATAAGGGGCTCGCCCTTTCCATATTTTCGGTAATGGAGTCTCATCCAATTATTAAAATGGGGTCATTTAGATTTACAGTCCCTGTAGTCAGGGCAACGAGATTCATGCCGAACATGACCTTCCCATCTTGCTTTCGATAGGTCGCCAGGGTTTTTAAAGGTTCTTTGGAGGAAGTGCCTGTCTGTTGATCGATTGTTGTGACTTGGCAGCGAGCACAGGGTTTTACCACCATAAGCTCGACTTCACCGATACTGATCCTTTTCCATGAATCTTCAGCAAATGCCTCAAATCCACTCACCACCAGATTGGCTCGAAATCTATCCATGGGAACAGGGTTTGTAAGTCGGCTATTGAGGTCATCAAGGGATGCCTGGGAAGTCAGAAGGTAGGGATATCCATCGGCAAAACTGACTTCAAACAAGCGATCCTGTGGGAGACTATCTTTTGTCAGAGGTCGATGGACTTTTTCATTCATATGGATGAGTTGAACCTCTCGTCCCAACACATCACTAAACCAGGCATCACATTCCTGGTCTACCCATAAACCATCTACCTTATCCTTCCAGATCATGGCCTTGTGCCGAATATTACTTTGAACATTCAAGTTCAGGTTGAGTGGGGATTTACCAGGGTAGTTCACAAGGAGCTGGTCACCATTTAGAGAGATTCTGATCTGACCCAGCAGAGGAGTTGTACGTTGAGAGATAAACTGACCCCCCTGGTCAACCAGCAGCCATCTTCTGTCCAGGGGAAACCCACGATCCAGTACCTCACTGGTTTGGAGATTAATTCCAGAGCAGGATTTGATAGGGTAAATTGATATTTGATCCAGTTTGGGCATGCAGCGCTTGCCTTAATTATACATTAAAGTGGAAGTAGATGCAGTCACCTTCTTGAACAATATACTCCTTGCCCTGTAAGGATATTAGACCCTTTTCCTTCAGCACCTTCTCAGAACCATGAATCATAAGATCATCGAACTTGAAGATGGCCGCTTTGATGAAACCCTTCTCGAAATCAGTATGAATTTCAGCAGCAGCTTTGGGTGCGGTTGAACCCTTTTTGATGGTCCAGGCTCTCACTTCTTTAGGGCCGGCTGTATAAAATGATTGGAGATGCAATAGGTCGTATGCCCGATGGATCAGTTTATTGAGACCAGGTTCAGCCAGACCGTATTCCTCACAAAAATCAAGTTTTTCCGCTTCGTCCAATATGGCGATCTCTTGCTCAAGCTTGCCGCAGAGACGTAAAGCTCCGGCTCCAGTGGCTTCTGCATAATCGAACAAACGCTGGGTCAGAGAACTACGTTTTTCAGCCAAAATTTCATTTTCATCCACATTTGCCACATAGAGTATGGGTTTCATGGTGAGTAAAAAGTAGCTCTTGGTTCGAGTGGTTTCATCCGCTTCCAGATCCATGCTCCGAACGGGGTTGATTTCGTCGAGGTGCTCTCTGATTTTGGTGAGTAATGCTTCATCCGCTTTGGCACCTTTATCACCTGATCGAGCGAGTTTTGTAACACGATGAAGCTGTTTTTCAACAGAATCAAGGTCCTTGATGATCAGTTCACTTTCAATGGTTTCAATGTCTCTGATGGGGTCAATAGAACCCTCCACATGGGTGACGTTGTCATCTTCGAAACAGCGAACGACATGGACGATTGCCGTCACCTCTCGAATGTGTCCCAGAAACTGATTCCCCAGACCCTCCCCTTTGCTGGCTCCCCTTACCAAACCAGCAATATCAACAAATTCCATAACAGCAGGGGTGGTCTTTTCTGGTTCATATATCCTTGCCAATGCCTGCAACTTATCATCAGGGATTGGCACAATACCCACATTGGGGTCGATGGTGCAAAAGGGATAATTTTCAGCAGGGATATCCGAAGCGGTTAGCGCATTAAAAACCGTTGATTTACCGACGTTTGGTAGTCCAACAATTCCACAGGTTAAAGCCATTCTTTTTTCCTAATTCATCTTATTTATTTACAATTTAAAATTATCAGCGATTTGTTGATCTGCGGACGACCCTCAAGTATGTCTCTGCAACTTTAAATCAAAGCCTCACAAAGTTTCTCAAAGCCAATGAGATTTTCCTTTGAGCCCAGGGCGATTAATTTATCATCGACATTCAACTTATAGTTGGGATCAGGATTAAAGTTCGCCTCACCAGTGCGTTGTTCAACGGCGGTGATGATGATATCATGATTTTTGCGGACTTCAAGATCGATGAGTGATTTGCCTTCCGCGCGGGAGTTTGCTTCAATGATGATGGTTTCCAGGACCAGGTCAAGATTCCCTCTATTCATGATGAGTTCGATGAAATCGACAACACCTGGGGCCATAGCCTGCCGCGCCAATTTTGTTCCTGCTGCTTCATAGGGGTTGATCACATGGTTTGCACCCGCCCGGGTCATCTTAGCAATAGATGCCGGAACTGCAGCTCTGGTTAGAATTAAAAGATCGTTCCTCAAACTTCTGGCCGAGAGGGTTAAAAACAGATTGTCCTGATCATCTCTCAAAACGCCAATAAGCGTGGTGGCTTTTTCAATTCCCGCATTCAACAGGACCTCGTCCCGCGTTGCATCTCCTTCTACAAGGACAATATCATTTTGTATGAGGGTAGCAATTTTATCTTCATCTTTTTCAATCACTACAAAACTTTTACCTGCGCTTAGTAGCTCTCTGGCAATGGCTTGTCCCATGCGTCCATAGCCGCACAGAATGAAGTGTTCGTTTAATTTTTTAACTCGTTTCGCCATGCGAAACCTCCTGTAACGTTTGAGATCCACCGCTTGCGTTGCAATATGACCAGCGATCAGGAAGAACATACCAATTCCTGAAAACATAATAACAATGGTCCAGAGATGACCAAGATCAGACATCTCCCAGACCTCTTGAAATCCTACTGTAGCCAGGGTAATAGCCGTCATATAGAAGGCATCAAACCATCCGACATGCTCAATAATCACATAACCAGTGGTCCCAAAAAGGATAATGCTCAGCATACTCAGGATTAAATGTGAAAGTTTAGTGTCCAGCATGCTTTATAATAGTTTTTGCAAGTGCTGAAGGCTATCAAAATTCCTGTTCACCACTGACAGGTCTGAAGTATGAGAAATGGTTTGTAACCGAGCTGAGCGATTGTCACCGGTTCGTATCTGATGTTAATGAAACTGAGTTTTCATACTTTCAACTCTCACGCTTTCAGACCCAATGCTTTTAGATTACATTGTAAGCCGATGAGTACTGCACTGAACACTATTAATTACCCCATAAACGAAAAATTTAATCGGAGTTTGTATGTCAAAGATCGTTGATGTTTTTAGTCGTCAAATTATGGATTCTCGTGGGAATCCAACTGTTGAAGTTGATGTCTACCTGGAAAGTGGTGCATTTGGTCGCGCAGCTGTGCCATCCGGTGCTTCTACAGGTGAGCATGAAGCCATGGAGTTACGCGATGGAGATAAATCAGTTTATCTTGGTAAAGGCGTTACCAAAGCCGTAGCCAATGTAAATGATATACTGTCAGATGTGGTTATTGGAATGGAAGCCGTGGAACAACGCGCTATCGATGAAAAAATGATAGCAGCTGATGGAACGGAAAATAAATCCAAATATGGCGCCAATGCTATCCTGGGTATATCACTGGCAACGGCCAAAGCTGCCGCCATGGATTTTGATCTTACGCTTTATGAATACCTCGGTGGTGAAGATGCAACGCTACTCCCTGTTCCCATGATGAATATTCTCAATGGTGGCGAGCATGCTGACAACAATGTTGATTTCCAGGAATTTATGGTTTTTCCATTGGGAGCCACCACCTTTAAGCAAGCACTGCAAATGGGTGCAGAGACTTTTCACCATCTCAAGGGTGTTCTTAAAAGCAAGGGAATGAATACTTCTGTTGGTGACGAGGGTGGATTTGCACCAAATCTCCGTTCAAACGAAGAGGCCGTGGAAGTCATTCTGGAAGCTATCGAAAAGACTGGTTACAAGGCTGGCAAGGATCTCTTTATTGCCCTGGATGTTGCTTCAAGTGAGATTTATGATCCCAAGACAGGTTTATATAGTCTCGCTGGTGAAGGTCGGACACTGAACTCAGATGAAATTGTCGATTTCTATGCTGATTGGATTTCCAAGTATCCCATTGTCTCCATCGAGGACGGAATGGACGAAAACGATTGGGAAGGTTGGCAGAAATTATACGCCAAGCTGGGTGACAAAATCCAACTGGTTGGTGACGATCTTACAGTGACTAACCCTGTGAGACTTCAAAAAGCCATCGATATGACTGCAATGAATAGCATTTTGATCAAATTGAACCAGATTGGTACTCTAACCGAGACCCTTGATACCATCAAGTTGGCCCATGAGAACAATATGACCTGTGTGATTTCCCACCGTTCAGGTGAAACAGAAGATACCACCATTGCAGACCTGGCCGTTGCCACAAGCGCAGGACAGATCAAGACGGGATCTGCCTCACGCAGCGATCGCATTGCCAAGTATAATCAGCTCCTGCGTATCGAAGAAGAGCTGGGTGATCTGGCAACTTTTAAAGGTTTTAAAGCCCTAAATCCTAAATAAGGATTCACATGGCAAATAGAGGGTCACGCTCAACAACAAGTCGCTCTTCCCGAAATTCGGGAGGTATATTCGGAAATAAAGTCGCCTGGATATCAGGAGCCATTATTTTATTGATTTTGTTCCAGATCTTCGTGATGAGAGACGAAGGACTCTACAGTCTCCTCCAGCTCAAGCAGGAAATCAGGGATATGGAAGCACATATTTCTCGCCTGGAAATTGAGAAGGCCGAGTTAGAGAGTGAGCGTGACCGTTTATTAAACGATCCAGACTATCTGGAGCGCATCGCCCGGGAGAGATTTCGTATGGCGAAACCAGGTGAAAAGGTGTTCCATGTTGTTACCGAAACCAAAAAACAAGGCGAAACCAGGTAAATGGATCACCCTGCAAGCAGAGTTCGAAATTCGTACGTCTCATAAAGCATGAGAATTGATTGCTGATCTGGCAATATCATACTTCCCAGAGGAGTGGCTTCGAGGCTGAAATTGACAAGCCCGGTCTATCCTCATCGCTATTAAATACAACTCACAACCTGCTTCCCTTTTTTTGGGACTTATTAACCACCCTTGTCCTGGGTGTGCTCTTACATGGTAGCTTGGTAGCTGAGGGTAGAGATTCGCTAGCCTATATTTTTCGTCAGGATAATCTCTCCACCAATAACGATTTTCAACTCAATTATAAGCAACATTTTTCGAATAGCGATATCCAGATCAACGATGTACTCAAGTACAAAGTATTCTCATATGATAGTGACCTCTCGGATGACAAACAATATTCCATAGAGCATCGACTACGTGGTGATTTTTCATGGGGTGAAAATCGTGGTAAGAGTATTCGTCTGGAGAGTGGCCAACATCAGGATCATCGCACTGGTCTGGCATCATCCATTGACAATTGGGCTTTACTCGCTGGTTTGAAGCACAATGATAATCTGTCCCTATTCGTTGGCGGTAGGTCCGTAGAGCGTTACGGGATTGTTGATAAAGGGTGGACGACTGAGCTGGATCTGGGCAAGTCCTGGCAATCTCCAGGGCAGCGATCATTAATCAATATTAATGGATCCCGGGATCAATTAACCGAGCATTTGAATCACACCCTGAATGCCCGGGGAGAGTACCACGTTCGCTTTGGTGATATTTCCACTTTTCAAACTTCAATTTACAGAGAAGCACGATTGCAGGCATTTTTTACTGACTCACTGGGAAGTTCTCAGTCCAGGAATAATGAAAACCTGAATTGGCAGAATATGTTCACCTATCACCTGGGAAAAAACCTCCACCTCTCTCATCGCCTGGATTGGGGAGACCAGTTGACAAAGATCAGTCGAAAACGAGTTGATCAAACATCAACTCTTAACTTGTCAAGTGAGGATAGGAAACGATTTTCGCTGTTAAACGAAACCTCGCTTGAGTTGAACAATCCCAACTTTTCAACTTTGACGGCATTCAAAATTGAGAATTCTCAGAATAAATACTATGTTGATTATACCCAGATTCTTTACCAACTGAAGGAGTCTCTGCTTTGGCAAAAGGTGGGACCTTTGGACACACTCATATGGATATCCTCTCTTTCAAGACTTGAGTATGATACGCCAGATACAACCAATGATGATGATAGAGATGAGTGGCGGCTAAACACAGAAATCAGGACAATTTGGGAGCCCTCTCCATTTTATAGACTTGAGTTGGGCACCAAGTTGGGGTTATTCCACCTCATTTATCTCTTCAATACCCGAAGTTCTGAAAATCATTGGAACCGTAATCTGGTCTTATGGTCAGGAGTAACCTGGCGTAGGCACAAGTGGTCAGGAGGGGGTCGCGCACGCATACGGAGCAATTATTTTGACTATGATTACGATGACCTGTTTATTGAGCTGGACCAGCCCTCTCGCAGTTTTGTTCACAGATCTCTGGAACTTACAAAAAAATTAAAATATAATTTTGGACGACGCTGGTCAATTAGTTCGAAGGCAGCTTTTCGTTGGGAGGATGAAGGCAAACTGAAATGGGATGTTTTCATTCAGGAAGTCAATAGCAGCAGAGAGCAATCCGAATTGAGTCTGGAGCTTAATTACAGCTATAGGGGCTGGGAAGGTTGGTTCGGGTACCTGACTCATCAAAGGGACATCAACTACGCCACTGCCTCTCGAGATAGCGATCATTGGCAAGGTCAGGGACCTTTGATGGGTGTAAATTATCGATTGGGCAAACGCCTTCACCTGAGGGGAGATGCGCGTTTTTTATCCGTGAAAGATGGTGACAGGGAATATCTACTCCCCAAGGTCTACTTTACCCTGGTTTATCGCTAAGCAGATTCAGGTAGGGGCTTTTCGAGCTCGTCGATACGTTCATTGAGTGTATCAACATATCCGGAGAGATGTTTCTGAACATCATGGATAGCCTGATTGTAATAGTGTGGACCAATATTTTCACTAAAAAAATCCAGCAGGAATTCTGCCTCAAAGTTGCCTAATTCCTGACTCAATTCATTTAGAAAATAGGTTTTAATTTGCTGGATGAGTTCGTCCTTCATCTCTCTCGAAAAAGTTTGGATCATAGTTTATATTCCTCCATTGAAAGTGGTTGCCACACGCCGATTTATACATTAATATAGCCTACACTTTAAAAACAATCCTCAAAGTCAAAAGTTGGAAAAATCATGATTCACATCAAAAAAATGATGTGTGTATGTGCTGTGCTTTTTGCAGCCATATCACGCATACCTCCAGTGTTCGGTGCCTTCGAGTATATAGGTCTGGGATGGCCAGCTGCGACGGCGAACATTCGGGTTCTGGGACAACATCCTCATCAGTCTGCAGTAAATCCAGCTTTGATGGTGATAAGTCCATCCACCCAAATTATTCTTTCCTACCAAAACCCATTTCAATCGCTGGGTCTTCAGGCTGGCTCGGTTACCATTCAAAATTCATTCAAACAAAGACCGTATATTCACCATTTGGAGTATTTCGGAGATGATCATTATTCTGAGCTAAAACTTGTCAATGGTTCAGCCTGGATCATTGAAAAGGGTTATAGAGTTGGAGTGACATTGAACTATCATCATCTTTCCATGTCAGGCATAACTCCGCAGTATGCCATATCCTTATCCTTGAGCTCTTATGCCGAAATATCTGATCAACTCAAGGTGGGCTCGGTGATGGAACATGTCATTCAATGGGGGGACGTTCTATCACTTCCCCAGAAATTTCATATGGGTGGGGAATATGTGGTTGGACCGGCCAAAATTGCAATTGCCCTTGAGAAAGAGTCTGCCCTGCCATTGGAGACATGTCTGGGATTGCAGCTTGCTTCCAGGTCATTCTGGCAGATTGGTGTTGGGTATAGAGATCTTAGCGGGATGATGTCAGCTGGTTGGCGAATTCGAACACGAAATTTTGCGTTTCACTATGTCTGTGTAATGCACCCCCATTTACCTGTGTCACATGGTTTTGGCCTGGAACTTGAGATTCCATGAGACAGATCATTGCTTTCTTAATACTCCCCCTGATTGCATATCCTCAGTATCATGGAATCCTGGAGGAGAACGAGTTGGATGATCCTGATGAGACGCAATACCTGGAGCAATTACTAACTACGATATTTCAACCATTTTTAATTGAAACGGCTGATACCAACGCTCTGGTTGAGCATGGTTATTCCCCTGAGGCAATTGAGACAATTCTTAATTGGCAGGGGAGTGGGGGTAGCCTCACCTCTCTGCGGCGGAAAATCCATGGAAGTGATTTAATCCTTTTGAAGAATGATATAAAACAGGAATCTCAGCAGACTCAAATCCAATTGCGACAACGTTTACAATATTCCCCCTCCCTGGATGGCTGGCGTGTTCTGAATAAAGGTCGCTTATGGAATAGATGGGGATCAGTAACGATTCTTAGTGAGCAAGACCCGGGTGAACGTGATTTAACAGACCATTCCATCATCACCTTGAGTAGTCAATCTATTCCAAGGCTTGACAATGTCATTCTTGGTGATTTTCATGTAAACTGGGGTGGCGGATTAATTCTAAATCAGCAGGGATCGCGCCCAAGTCTACATCCAGGATCACTCCTCCGCACAAGGCAATCAACAATCCGGCCTCATTATTCAAGTAGAGAGATTGATTATTTTCGTGGGATTGCAAGTTGCTTTTCGTTTAGAGAAATTCATGGAGCAGCATTTATCTCCAGCCGAATAGTTGAAGGTACCATGCATGGGAGTCAATTCACAATCGATGGAGATGGAATTCACCCTGCTGGAAGAATCTATGATTACAGACGGGCAAACGATATTGGATTGGCCTTGGAGACAGTCTCAACAGGATTCCAGGTTTATGGATCTACCATTTACAATCCCAATATGCAAGCAGGGCTCGCCTATGAGCTAGGACTTGCAAGTGAATTGGGGTGCTCCCAAAAGATACAATTTTATACAAATAGCCTTGATTTCAAGAACCACCGGGTAATCGGCACCTGGGCTTATCTTACATCAGAACTGCATGTGTCGCTTCAATATAGACATTTTATCTCAGATGAAGTCCTCGCCCCCGGGGCAATTTCAACCCTCCTGGGTACTTCTGCATCGAATGAGGAGGGACTCTCAGTCCGTGTTCAACTCCGTCCCTGGCATAAACTGCAAATCCGCTATGCCCTCGATAGTGGGTATCCCATTGAGCTTCAATCTGCTCATGATTACCGGAGTATTCAGCAGCACAAATTTCAGGTCCTCCAGAAACTGGATAAAGGGGTTGTGCAGATAGATTTTAGTCAAAAAAAAGAGCGCCCAGTTCTGGAAGGGGATATCTGGGCGGGTCAGTTTTCAAGTCGCACGCTAACAAAGGGGGCGCTGTCCCTTACGCATATATTTTCACCCCATTTTGAATATCGTTTAAATATAAAATCTGCGTTTCATCAAACGGAGTCAGCTTTCCTGATTCAACAGCGCCTGTCCTGCGAAAAGGGTAGCTGGAAATGGTCATTGGGTTATGTAAGATTTTCTATCCCGGACTACACCATGAGATTAAGTGTTTATGAGACCAGCGTGGCAGAAAGCTTTGGTTTTTATACAGCTTTTGATGATGGTGATCGATGGTTCTTATATCTAAAACAAGGGGTGGTCAATTGGTTTCACATCGAGTTGAAATTGGTTCAAACTCGCTCCTTTGAATTCCCCGTTTCCCCCAAACAACTTGCCCTCAGCTTACAGATGTCCATTGTCTTATAATTGCTCTCAGACTATTTTCAACGCTAAATATGAACCGCCTTCGATATATAGTTTTCGCAATCATCCTGCTTTTTCTGGTCTCTTCTCTACAGGCAAGACGGACTGAACTTATTCTGCAAAAAGCAAATGATGAGAGATATGTACCTGCTATCCCAGTCTATGTAATAAATCAATACCAATATATTTCACTTCAGGATTTGCTGGATGCCTATAAGATATCCGCATTTCTGAACCCTGCCGTCAGGAAGTCGGTCTTCCGTATCGGTCGCCTTAAATTTAAGGTTACCGCTTACAACCATTTCGTCATGGTTGAGGATAAAACATTTCAGATGTCCCACGCTGTCATTTTCTTTGATGGGGACACTTATCTACCCATGGATGATTTTGTAAACATTCTGAAAATGGTGGGTCTGGTCTCGGGAGTAACAATTTTGTCTGGGTCTGACACAGCTGATATGCAAGTTCAACAAGAAGCTGAACCCACAAAATACTCCCCATTTGACATCGTGTCTGCCAATATAGAAGAACGGCAAAATGGGACTGTTATTCGGATTCGTACAGCCAATCGATATGATGCAAAATCTGTAAAGGCCTGGATAAACCGCGAGGAGTGGCTCTATGTAACCCTGCCTGGAGCAAAAGTAAATAAGCCAGATCTTGATAATACTGAAATTCCAAAAAACAGCAGCATCCGCACGGTTACTGCAGATCAATTGGATGGCACCTCTCAACTCACCTTTCGTCTTCGCGGTACCGTAGAAGGCGTCGATGTTTTGCATCGCGATTCACCGCCGGAAATTTTACTGACAATTCGAAGACCCTATGTTATCGATCAATCCCACTATCTGGAAAAAGAACGCCAGAAGTGGAAGCTCGATAAAATTGTCCTTGATGCCGGGCACGGGGGGCATGATCCAGGGGCTCGCGGTAACGGTCTCAGAGAGAAGGAGATTACCCTGGATGTTGTGAAGCGGTTGGGGAAGCTGATTGAAACCAGAACTGATATTGAAGTTATTTATACCAGAAAGACGGATGTGTTTGTCCCACTCTGGGAGCGTACTAAAATCGCCAACGAAGCCGGTGGAAAAGTTTTCCTGAGTATCCACGTCAATGCCAATAAGAATAAAAAGGCATCAGGCTTTGAAACCTATCTACTCCGACCTGGAAAAACAGATGCCGCTGTAGCCGTTGCTGAGATGGAGAACGCAGTAATTAAGCTTGAACAAAATACTGACCAGTACGACAAGTTGAGCACGGAACAATTAATCCTGGCTACCATGGCCCAGAGCTCTTTCATGCAGCAAAGTGAAACCTTGGCCGATTTGACGCAAAGGGAATTTGACAAGAAGCTGGTGGGTCAGAACAGGGGTGTTAAGCAGGCAGGATTTATTGTGTTGATCGGAGCCTCAATGCCCAATGTACTCATCGAATTAGGATTTATTTCTAATAAAAATGACGCTCGCAGGTTGAAGCAGGCTTCCTACAGACAGAAAGCAGCAGAAGGGATATTTGACGCCCTTATGAAATATAAAACACGTCATGAAAAGTTATTATCACCGTGAATAAATTAAACCCAGAACAAGCTATTGGAGTATTTGACTCCGGACTGGGAGGAATCTCAGTTGTAAGGGCAATCATTGATTTATTGCCCCACGAACACCTCATTTATTTTGGGGATACTGCACGAGTTCCCTACGGTTCAAAATCTGAAGATACAGTCATCAGATTCGCCCATCAAATTTCTGCTTTTCTGAGGGAAAAACAGGTCAAAATGATTGTTGTGGCCTGTAATACGGCATCAGCTGTTGCCCTGGAGAGTCTCCAACAGAGTTTTAGCATTCCAATTGTAGGTGTAATTGAACCTGGTTCTGAAGCAGCGGTAAAATATTCAAAGCATAAACGTATTGGGGTGATCGGCACCGCCTCCACCATACGATCTGGTGCTTACCGAACAGCGATCCGAGCTCTTGATCCAGAGATAGAAGTGACGGATCAGGCTTGTCCTTTGCTGGTACCTCTGGTCGAAGAGGATTGGCCCCATGATGGTGTGGTCACACAAGTACTGGAGAGCTATTTGGAATCATTCAAAGCTCAGAAGCCAGATTCGCTTATTCTGGGGTGTACCCATTATCCCTATCTCAAATCAATCATCCAGGAAGTGATGGGGCCATCAGTTCGTCTCGTTGATTCAGGAGAAGAGACAGCGACCAGGGTTCAAAAAGTGCTGAAAGAGATGGGGTTGTTGAATCATGAGAGTGGGGACCCGGGTAGGCATAAATTTTATGTTTCTGACTTTCCTCAAAAGTTCGAAGAAACAGCATCCAGATTTTTAGGAAGACCCCTTGATCAGCTGTTCAAGGTGGAGCTGGAAGTTCTGGAATCTTACAATTAAACACACCTTACCATTTCAGTAGAGATTGGGGAATAATCGACTTGATCAATCCGGATTCTAAATCAGTATTCGAATATATCTTTGGCTTGACGGTACCAGGGGTCAAGCTTGAGTTGTCCAGGGTTGAAGCCTTTATGGACAGGCTTGGCAATCCCCATGCATCATATCCGGTTATTCATATTGCTGGAACCAATGGAAAAGGTTCCACCGCAGCAATGCTGGCTGCTATTCTAAGGGCTTATGGTAAAAAAACGGGTTTGTTTACCTCGCCACATCTGATCAAACCAAACGAGCGTATCAGAGTTGGTAATACCCTGGTTTCTGATGAGTTTATCATCAGAAAAGTTGAGGAATGGCGGGTTCATATTGACGAATTGGGCATTACCTTTTTTGAAGTTCTCACTGCCCTTGGGATGGAATACTTTAAGGAACAATCAGTTGACTATGCTGTGATTGAAACTGGCCTGGGGGGCCGTCTGGATGCCACAAACGTTGTGAATCCTATCGCCAGTATCATTACCAGTGTGTCAATGGACCATGAGAATATCCTGGGAGACAATCTCGCTCAGATTGCAGGTGAAAAGGCAGGCATTATTAAATCGCAACGCCCAATTCTTCTTGGAAAGAATCCTGATGTTGTCAAACAGATCGTTGAACACAAGAGTCAACAAGTGAATTCCACATATATTTATGTCCCAGACAGGGTCAAGATTGAGACCGTCACTCATCATGGCATGTCTCAGCGGATTCGCTGCAGTATATCCGGGCAGACCATCGATATCGAATTGCCTCTCCTTGGACGCCATCAAGTGGAGAATTTCACCAATGTGCTGGCCGCACTGGATGAGTTGGGCTTCAGATTGGATGCGTCCATTATCCAGTTGGGACTGGATGACATGATCTGGCAGGGTCGCATGCAGGCTTTGCAAAAAGATCCTCCAGTGCTTTACGATGTTGCTCACAACCCAGAGGGACTTACACGATTACTGGAATCTCTACTTGAACTTGGTAAAGAAGATTCAATCATTGTGGCTGCATTTAATGCCAGGAAAAATATCCAACCCATGCTTGACCTGCTTCAAACCTGGCCGGGGGAGGTCATATTCACCGCTTTTTCAGGGCATTCTGCTGTTGAGAAGAAAAGTCTGGTTCATTTAGGTGTTAACCCTGATCTGATTGAATCAAACCTTGTGGCAGCCTATGAGCGCGCTCTAAAACTTAAGGTGCATGATGACCAGGTAATCTGCTTTTTTGGAAGCCACTATTTGGCTGAATCTCTCTTTCCCATGTTTGAAAATTCAGATCAGAACTGACCCTCTAATCTTGATACTAACAAGGTGATATTAATGATAAACAGTTGGAGCATCGCTGCTTGCATCTATTGATTGAAGGCTAAAACAATGTCCAGGGTCTATATCACACGGATAAATAATTAATTAGAATTTTAATTGACAAGGTATAGGTGCAGATTAAATTCAGGTTGCAATTCAAACGCTGAAAATGCAGATCTAATCTCCCAACAATACTTTTTTACAGAAATTTAACAAAAATATCAATCACAAAAGAACAGGTTTATTTCAATGAGTTTAACCATTACGCAACTTCTGAAAATGAAGTTGAAAGAGTTGGCAGATATTGCCCAGGAATTGGCAGTGCCAGCAGTCTCCGGTCAGAAAAAGATGGATTTAATCGAAGCCATCATCGAAGCCCAAACCGAGAGTGCGGGCATGATGTTTTCCAAAGGTGTTTTAGAAATCTTGCCTGATGGATATGGCTTCCTCCGAGATGCAGACAACAATTATCTGGCTGGAGCCCACGACATCTATGTATCGCCCTCACAAATAAAAAGATTTGGATTACGCACAGGACAAATTGTGTGGGGTCAGGTTCGTCCCCCCAAGGACAATGAGCGCTATTTCGCTCTACTCAAAATTGAGGCAATCAATTATCAAAATCCTGAAGAGGGTAGAATTGTTCCTCAGTTTGACACACTCGTTCCCCTGTATGCGGACACCAAACTGACTCTGGAGCGTGGCCCCAAGAGTTATTCAATGCGCGTTATGGATTTAATAAGCCCTGTGGGTAAAGGTCAGCGTGGTCTTATTACTGCTCAGCCCAAAACAGGTAAAACGATCCTGTTGCAGGACATTGCCAACTCCATTGTTCAAAATCATCCTGATGTTACGCTCATCGTTCTGCTTATTGATGAACGACCTGAGGAAGTGACCGATATGCGTCGCATGGTTGACTCTGAGGTCATCGCATCTACTTTCGATGAGCCGCCAGAACGTCATGTTCAAGTCGCGGATATGGTCCTTAATAAAGCAAAATGTATGGTAGAATTTGGAAAAGATGTGGTCATCCTGCTGGATAGTCTCACACGTCTTGCACGTGCCCACAATGCAGTTATTCCCCATAGTGGTAAAATTCTCTCAGGTGGTATTGATTCCAACGCGCTACACCGTCCCAAGCGCTTCTTCGGTGCAGCCAGAAATGTGGAACATGGTGGCAGTTTAACCATCATGGCCACAGCCCTGATTGAAACTGGATCCCGCATGGATGATGTTATTTTTGAAGAATTCAAGGGTACTGGTAATATGGAGTTGGTTCTCGATCGTCGTCTCAGTGATCGTCGAATTTATCCAGCTATCGATATCAATCGCTCCGGTACCAGAAAAGAAGAACTCCTCCTTTCCAAGGCTGAGCTTTCAAGGACCTGGATATTGAGGAAACTACTCAACGAGATGACCCCTGTTGAAGCCATGGAATTCCTCCTGGAGCGCATGCAGCGTTCAAGCACAAATAAAGAGTTTATCCAGACCATGAATTCATAGTTTTATTTATAATACATCCAAGTAATGGAGGAGCGTGGAGTCATATCTGCGCTCTTTTTTATATGAGAATTCGCAACATTTTAATGAGCATCAAAACCAGATCATTGTCCCACCTTTCCCTTGCCAAGACAGGGGGGGTGCAGATATATTGCGCGGCTTTTTAAGGAGAGTATATAAGAAATGAGTTTTGCTAAAAGAATCAACGCCTTACAACCCTCAGCCACCATGGCTGTGATTGAAGCTGCAGCCCGTCTAAAAGAACAGGGCATTGATGTCATTTCCTTTGGTGCCGGTGAACCGGATTTTGACACACCTGAGCACATCCGAGCGGCAGCGAATAAAGCGCTGGCAGAGGGACATACACGCTACACGCCAGGTTCTGGAACCAGTAGCCTTAAGCAGGCCATCGTTAAAAAATTAAAAAAAGACAATGGTCTTGACTATGAGACCAATCAGATTGTCGTTTCAAACGGTGGTAAGCACTCATTATTTAATATTATGATGACCTTGTTTGACGAGGGTGATGAAGTCATTATTCTCACACCCTATTGGGTAACCTATCCGGAAATAGTCAAATTAAGTGGTGCCGAACCTGTCTATGTTGAAACCCGTGAAGAAGATGGTTTTCAAATAAACCGTAATCAATTGCTCAAGGGGATTTCTCCAAAGACAAAAGGGATTATCGTTAACACACCCTCTAACCCCAGCGGCGCTGTTCTCAATCGGGAAAGTTTGCAAGCCATTGTAGAGGTAGCTGCTACAAACGATATGTGGTTGATCAGTGACGAGTGTTACGAAGCCCTGGTATACGATGGGGAACATTTAAGCCTGGCTGGTTTTGAAAATGCCTATGAGAAGACCATTACCGTCCAAACCATGTCCAAGGCATTCGCAATGACAGGCTGGCGTATGGGATACAGTGCTTCTTCAAGAGAACTTGCTGTAGCTATGGGGAAATTTCAGGGCCAGGCAACTGGTTGTCCCAATTCAATTGCCCAGTTTGCCTCTGAGGTAGCCTTGACGGAACCACCATTATTTCTCGATGATTGGCGAGCACAATTCATTGCACGGCGAAACTATATGGTGGCAGCTCTTGATGCCATGCCTGGAGTAAGCTGTCTCATGCCTGAAGGTGCTTTCTATACTTTTCCCAAAGTTTCAGGTCTCTTTGGAAAAAAGGCTGGGAGTGTTGTCATAAAAGATGACACCGATCTGACAAATTATTTATTGGATGAAGCTCATATTACGGTGGTTCCAGGCTCAGCTTTTGGAGCTTCAGAACACATAAGATTGTCCTATGCTACATCCATGGACGCTATTAAAACAGGTCTTGGCAGATTTGCCGACGCTGTTGCTAAATTGAAATGATGAAGGGAGTACCCATAAAATGAAACCAGGAATCCATCCTAAATACGAGTTGCACAAGGTTGCTTGTGCCTGCGGGAATAGTTTCGAAACCTATACCACAGTTGGTGAGCTGCATATAGAAATTTGCAACGAATGTCACCCATATTTTACTGGAAAGCAGAAATTGCTGGATACGGCTGGTCGTATCGATAAGTTCCGTAAAAAATATGGAACAGCTGAAAAAGCTAAATAGATCCGTTCCAAAGCTGATTTGAAGCCCAAACGCTCGATCCGCGTTTTTATCCAGGCATTTCTCACCGCCCAGCAAACCATACTGGTCGGTGGGCAAGCTATCATCGAAGGTGTGATGATGCGTGTGCCTGGTGCCTATGCTATTGCTGTGAGGAACCCCCAGGGCGAGATTATTACCAGACGCCAGGAATTCACTTCACTGACAGAAAAAATTGCCATACTCAAAAAACCAGTACTGCGTGGCATGATAGCTCTTTTTGAATCCATGAAAATGGGTATTGGTACACTCAACGAGTCTGCAGAAATAGCTTATGAGGAAGATAGTTCAGCCGAAATGACATTGAAGGATAAAGTGTTATCCTTTCTTGGAACCGCTTTGGCACTTGGAATTGGATTAGGTCTTTTCTTTGTCACACCACTATTCGTAACAGGCAATCTGTTAAATCTTTCAGAGACAGCGTTTACCTTTAACGTCGTGTCTGGAATAATCAGAATCGCCCTGTTTCTGGCCTATCTCTGGGGTATTTCACTCCTGGATGATGTGAAAAGACTGTTTCAGTATCATGGTGCCGAGCATAAAGCGGTCTACACATTTGAAGCAGGCAAGCCACTGGATCTTGATTCTGCAAGACCCTTCCAAACCCAACATCCTCGCTGTGGGACCAGTTTTATTTTTATCGTGCTTTTATCTTCCATTATCATGTTTGCCATTATCGACAGCATCGTGAAACTCTTTGCTGGCGAAATGACTTTACAGATCAGATTATTGACACACCTGCCCTTAATCCCACTGGTTGCTGGTGTGGGATACGAAATATTGAAACTGAGCTCAAAATATCGTCATATCGCCTGGGTGAGAGCATTAGCGGCTCCCGGCATCTGGCTACAGAACATCACAACCAGAGAACCTGATGATGATCAACTCACGGTCGCTCTTGAATCACTTAAGTTTGCTTTTGGTGATGATCTGGAGAAATATCAGGGTCAATCTTTTGTTGCTGAGGCCATTGACTAATGTTATTGGAAAAACTTCCTGCTCTCAAGGTGAAGTTTAAAGAACTCGAGGATCAGCTTTCTGATCCTGAGCTCATGGCCAATAATCGCAAGTATGCGAAAATAGCCAGAGAGCATAATGATCTATCCCATGTTCTGGAAGTATTTCATAGCTATGAAGAGTTGATGACCACTATTGACGAGGGTGAGTCCATCCTTCGTGGTGATGACGATGAGCTAAAAGAAATCGTTCGTGAAGAACTGGATGATTCTCTTGCTGAAAAAGCCAAGCTTGAGGACGATTTAAAAATTCTCTTGATCCCCAAAGATCCACTGGATCAAGGAGCTGCCATTCTTGAAATCAGAGCGGGTGCTGGTGGTGATGAAGCAGCTCTATTTGCATCGGACCTGGTTCGCATGTATCAGCGTTATACTGAAGCAAAAAACTGGAAATATGAATTCATCACCTTGAATGAGCTGGGTGGGGGTGGAACGAAGGAAGCCATCATCCAAGTTACAGGTGAGGATGCATACGGTACTTTGAAGTTTGAGAGTGGTGTCCATCGGGTTCAGCGAATTCCTCAGACTGAGAGTAGTGGTCGAATTCATACTTCAGCTGCAACTGTGGCTGTATTGCCTGAGGCGGAAGAAGTTGACGTTGAGATTAATGCAGGAGATTTAAGAATTGACACATTCCGTGCCAGTGGTGCAGGTGGACAGCATGTCAATAAAACTGAATCTGCAATCCGCATCACCCACATGCCTTCTGGTTTGGTAGTCTCTTGTCAGGATGAAACTTCTCAGCATAAGAACAAAGATAAAGCGATGAAAGTATTGCGTGCTCGTCTATTGGCCGCAGAACATGAGAAGCAGGATAGCCAAGTTGCAGCAATGCGTAAAACACTTGTCTCAACCGGTGATAGAAGTGCCAAGATCAGAACCTACAATTATCCACAGGGTCGGGTTACGGATCACAGAATAAATTTGACCTTATATCGTTTGGAAGAAATTACCAATGGTGATCTTTCCGAGCTTCATGAGAAACTTGTGGCTGCGGAGATGGTCAATCGACTGGAGTCGCTTTGAACAAGGGTTCCTCTCGATCGATGCGCACCTGGCGCAAATTTCATAGGTATACATTTGGTTATAGTAAATGGGTGAGTCTTGTTTCAGTTGTACTGCTTATTGTTATTTCGATCACGGGCATTCTCCTTATCCACCAGGATGATTTGAAACCCATACAGACGTCCCGGGTCCCCCTCAGTATTCTCCCTGATCACTATGAAAATCGGCTGGAGACCACCAGGGATAGACAGGGCACCAAAGCGATATTTGTTGAAGAGAAGAGTGTCCCCCTGCGTTGGGTGATTCTTGACCTTCATACCGGAGATTTTTTTGGTAAATTCGGCTTTCTACTTTATGATATTTTAGCAGTTATTATGCTGGTGATGGGAAGCACGGGGATATACATGTATTTTAGAATTAGAAAAAATAACAGTTTTTAGAAGGGGATATCATGTACAAACACACACATCTATTAGTTTTACTTGTTTTAAGTCTTGGTCTTATGGCTTGCAGTTCTGAAACAGCAGAAGGTGCCGGGGATCAATTTGGACAGAGCCTTTCAATGACCAAAGTAACTCCCGTTGCAGAGGTATTTACCCAGGCTCAAGATTTGAATGGTCAAATGGTTAGGGTCTCTGGCACAGTGACTGATCTATGCAAACATAAGGGTTGCTGGATGCAGGTGAGTGACGGACAAAATGTTTTAACCGTCCGATTCAAAGATGAAGCCTTTATCGTTCCAGCCGATGCTATGGGTCGCAATGTTGATATGGAAGGACTGTTCATCGTTGAAAAAATCTCAAATCCCTTAGGATCACACCAGGCTTGTGCTGAGGGTGGAGAGCACAGTGGTGAAGGCGCTTGTGAAAGTGAACGCGCTGAAAAGACGGTTCACAAAGTAGCTGATATGCGCTATACCCTGGTTTCAACTGGATTGGTCTTGTCATAAAGTATAATTCCTTCTGTAACGACTGAACAGGAAATGCATCCAATAAAACGTGAATTGACAATTGAAGAGACGCCGGAGCTAATCCAGGCAGCCCGAGATGGAGACCGGAAGGTTCAGTCACAGTTGGTGACCATGTATTCTTCCCGCATCTACAATCTGGGACTGCGCATGCTGCGAAATAATGAAGATGCTGAAGATATGCTTCAGGAAACTTTCATTACAGCATTTCAAAAGATCCACACCTTCAAGGGGAAATCCAGCTTTTATACATGGATTTACCGCATTGGTGTGAATATCGCTCTCGGCAAATTGCGAAAGCAATCCAGGATGCAGATTTCATACTCCATTCAGGAACCGGATTTCGAAAATCTCCACGGGCTGAAAATAGCAGATTGGCCGGAGTACATCGAAACCAAAGTTTCAGATGAAGAGTTTAGGATTGCACTTAAGGTTGCTCTGGATGATCTGGATGAAAAATATCGTTCAGTATTTGTCCTGAGAGATCTGGAAGAGCTGTCCACGGCAAGAACAGCCGAAATCCTGAAGCTTTCTGAGAGCAATGTGAAGGTAAGACTGATGCGGGCCAGACTCTTTTTGAGAGACAGGATGAGTACCTTTTTAAAACGTGAAGGTTGGTTGGTATAATGAAGCCCAAACATGATGTAGAGCTGCAAAAGAAGATCTGTCTGGATTTTGGTGCGGATATCGGCTCTGAATTGTGTCAGGAGGTAGGCCTGCTCATGGAAGAATGTCCAGAGTGCAGAGTCTATTATGATACTATGCAGCGTTCCGTCAAGCTGTACAAGGTTGTGGAAAATGAATGCGAGCTTCCTGAATCGGTATCCGAACGCCTCTTCAAAGTATTAGATTTAGATCAATTGAAGAAGGATGCATAGAAAATGGCAACATTAACAACACAGGTCAAAAAAGTAGTCATGTTTACTACCCCGACTTGTTCACATTGTACCACTGCAAAGCGTTATTTGAGAGAGAACGGGATAAAGTTTAAAGAGATAGATGTTAGCAGAAATCAAAAAGCTGCACAAGATATGCTAAGAAAAACAGGTCAGCAGGGCGTTCCTCAACTGTGGATTAATAATCGTCCAGTCGTTGGCTTTGATAGAAATAAAATCAATAGTTTATTAGGGATATAGGAGAAAGAAATGAAAATTCAACCTTTAGATGATCGTGTATTAGTTATTCCTGCTGGTGAGGAAGAAAAAACAGCCTCAGGTATTATCATACCAGATACAGCCAAAGAAAAACCACGTCGTGGCACTGTTGCCGCTGTGGGAAATGATGAAGAATTGCAGGAATTGATCAAAGAGGGTGATGTTATCCTCTATGGAAAATATTCTGGTGATGAACTCGCATATGATGGGACAGATTACCTCATCCTTAACCGGAGTGATATTCTGGCTAAACTCAGCTAATTACGAGTCATAATCGATTAAAAAGAGGCTATCCCAAAAGGGTGGCCTTTTTTTTATAAGTGACGGGCGCAGTAGGGTATAAAGGTATAGGGGTATAAATGGTGAAATGATGTTCGCCTTTAATCTAAAAAAAAATAGCCCTGAAAATGGATTTTTCATAAATCCGTGTGTATCCGTGGCTAAAAGAAAGAGACATAATCAGGTTCTGAGACAGCCCCTTATTTAATCGTCTTGCTACTCTATTTATCTATCCCAAAATAGTTTGTCACCCTGCTTTGATCCCATACTCAAAGATATGTTCGAAATGCTATCCTGAGAGGGGATTTATGAATAAAAAATATGTGATTATCGGTGGAGATGCAGCTGGAATGAGTGCAGCCAGCAAAATCAGGCGCATGCAGCCAGATTCTAAACTTGTTGTTTTTGAAAAAGGACCACACATTAGTTTTGCAGCCTGTGGCATGCCTTATTGGATCAGTGGTGTCATAGATGATGGAAGTAAACTACAAGTGCTCACTCCAGAAAGTGCACGTGAAAAAAGAGATATCGATGTTCGCATTGGACATGAAGTGATGGAAATTGATCCTTCCATGAATAGCATTGTTGTTCAAAATTTGAGTACCGGTGAAGAGTTTGTAGAAACATATGATGCACTTCTCATCGCAACTGGCGCTCGTGCAATTGTACCACCCATTCCAGGTGTGAATTCTGAGGGTGTTTTTACCCTGCGAAGCCTGGCAGATGGACACCGGATTAAAAATTACATAGCAGACCATGAAATTAAGCATGCAACCATCATCGGCGGTGGCCACATCGGGCTGGAAATGGCCGAAGCCTGTAGGCATCTCAAGATTGATGTATCCATGGTGGTCAGGGGAGATCAGATTGCACCCTCAATGGATAAAGAATTACTGGAAAAAGTAACTGAAAATGTAATTGAGCATGGGGTAGATCTCCAGTTTGAGACCACAGTGAACAGCATAGAAAAATTGAACGGCAGACTCCAGATTCAGACTTCTGCTGGACACATACACACCGATATGGTTATCGTATCTACGGGAGTGAGACCAAATGCAGAGCTAGCCGTTGAGGCTGGAATTAAGGTGGGAAAAAGTGGCGCAATTCTTATCGATGAGCACATGCAAACCAATATGGAAAACATCTTTGCTGCTGGTGATTGTGCCGAGCATAATCATCTCGTTCTTGATGAGAGTCGGTGGATTCCCATGGCTCCTTCTGCCAATAAGGGGGGGCGGGTTGCAGGAGAAAATATGGCCGGAGCTAGCACAAGGTTTCCCGGAATCCTGGGGACTGCCGTGGCCAAAGTATTTGATTATACAATTTCCCAGACCGGAATCACAGAGAAACAGGCCAGTACAATTGAAGACCTGGGTGAGTTTGAAACAACAACCATTAAAGCTGGAAGTCGAGCACACTATTATCCTGGATCCACACCTGTAACCATAAAACTTGTGGTGGAAAAAGACACTGGGCGAGTCCTTGGTGCCCAAATGATAGGCATGGGAGGTGTCGCCAAACGATTAGATGTTCTCGCCACAGCTATCACAGCCAGAATGACTGCAGAGGATATAGGTATGTTGGATTTAACCTATGCTCCACCTTTTGCGCCAGTCTATGATCCCGTACATGTCGCTGCAAATGTGGCCAGCAAGTAAATTAGGAGTTGGGTCTTTGTAGAATAAATGGGCGAGGATTCGAATCCTCGCTTCGAATTTCCCACGTGTACCGAATGATGTTTCCCTACTCCGTATTCCATGAGATTATTCAAAAAGGATGATTACCGATGATAAATAAGGAAATGTTGATAGAAGATCTAGTCCAGGAATATCCAAAATTAATCGGCCCACTCAAGACGGAAGGTATTGTCTGTCTGGCTTGTGGTGAAGCTGTCTGGGGTACCCTGGAAGCGCAAGCCATGGAAAAGGGTCTCACCAATATCGATGACATTGTTGAAAGAATGAACACGTTGATATTGGAACAAACATTATAGAAATTGATTTGTTGTTCTGGGGGACCATATTAGGTGGTGTCAGAACGGCAGTAAAGTGTGAAAATTAGGGTTATAGATTATGTCAGAAGTTAAGATTCAACAGGTAAAAGGTGGAACCTTTGCCGCCAGGGGTACTTCAAACCATTGGACCATGATGGATGTCTCAAAAACGATAGGTGGCCAGGAGGCTGCAAGCGGTCCCATGGAGATGGTCCTGTTTGGTCTGGGAGGATGTACCGCTATCGATGTTGAGACCATGTTAAAGAAAATGAAAGTTCCTTTGGAAAATTTTGAAATTGATATTCACGCAGAACGTGCTGAAGATCACCCAAAAGTCTACACCCGAATTGATATGACATATCACTTTTATGGCAAAGATCTTCCTCAAAAGAAATTGGAGCGGGCGGTTAAGCTTTCCAAAGATACGTATTGTTCGGTGAGTGCCATGTTGGCGGCTACGGTTGAAATTACAGCAAAAGTCGAGAACCATAACACCGCATGATCCATCGCCTCATAGCATACTCCATGATTCTATTGGGAACCGGGGGCACCATTTATATGGGTGTAGAAGGTATCTATGGGGATCATTATGACATTCCCACGATGAGCTATGAGTCGTTTAGCCGACAATATTCAGACTCCAGCAGGTATATCTTAATCGATGTTCGCACGGAATCTGAAATTGCAGATCGGCCGGCACCCTGGTCGAATACAATGCAGATACCCCTGCTTTCACTGGAAGATCGTTACATGGAGCTAAACAAGTATAAGGATCAACCCATGTTGGTTTTGTGTCCCACAGGCAATCGTTCACGGCAAGGCGCTCGCGTACTGAGATTAGCAGGATTTGATGCATCCTACATGGAAAATGGCATGTTCAAGAAGAAAGTATTCAACAATGAATAAAAGATACATTAAAATGTTATCAGGTTTAGCAGTTGGAGCTATCCTCGGATACCTTTATTACTATTATATTGGCTGCGCTTCAGGGACGTGTGCGATAACCTCGAATCCGTTTATTAGTACTGCCTATGGAGCGATGATGGGTCTTGTTTTTATGTGGCCAGCCAAAGAAAAGGACGAGAAGACTGATGATGGGGAAAACACTCAAACCATTTAAAATATTGATTCTGGCGCTGTTTATCGGGCCTGCATTGTTTGGACAAAACAACAACTTTGAATTTGTTCAATATGATTCCGCCTATATAGGAAACGAGGATTTCGTTATTCTTCACGGTGATATAATCAGTCTTGCCGCCTCATCACAATCGATTTCTGTTACCAGAGTTACTCATGAAATAGATGCCTCTTGGACAAACTCATTTTGCGTCGGACCGGCCTGTTTACCGCCTTTTCTGGATAATTTCACATTTGACCTGGCTGCTTCGGATACTGCCTTGTTCACTCTTGACACCTATCCAAATGGTATAGAGGGAATAGGACGTTGGACCATGTTTGCCGTAGATTCCTCAACGATGGAAGTTGATTCAGTTAATTTCAGTTTGGAGTTTGTTGCCGTCTCAATTGATGGGTCTTTCGCAAGGCCTAACTCATTTGAACTCTCGCATATTTACCCGAATCCAACCAATGCATCAGTCAATTTTAATCTGAATCTTAAAAAGAGCGGGGACTATTCAATCATTCTTTATTCACTTGATGGAAGAGAAATACTGACCAGGAATTACCAGCTAAATTCTGGCAAGAATCATCTCCAATGGAATATGTATGGCTTGTCCTCCGGCAATTATATCATTAGTGCCTCAGGAGCGGGTGAAACCATCTCCAGACAGGTGAGTGTGATAAAATGATGCGCCTACTTCCTCTCCTTTTGATCGTGGCAATTTCCTATGGCCAGGAGAAAAACTTACCCCAGGTGAATCTCAAGGACATGAAAAATAAAACTCACAGTCTCAATGAGTTGGTTGAAGGCCAGGTGACTCTCATCAATTTTTGGGCGACCTACTGTGTTCCGTGTCGAAAAGAGATGAAACATCTGAACCGGATTAATAAAACTTACGCCGATCAAAATGTTCAAGTCATTGGTATCTCCATTGATGATTCTCGAACAGTTGGCCGGGTCAAGTCCATGGTCAAGTCTCAAAAACTTGAATATACTGTGCTTCTTGATACAGAGCAAAAGTTGTACAAGAATTTCAATACAACGGCCATGCCCTTTTCAATCCTGGTTGATGCTCAGGGCAAAATTCTCTGGGAGCATACGGGTTATCTCCCTGGTGATGAGGCCCAAATGGAAGCTGAAATCAAGAAAGCTCTGGCGGCTCAGAAAAAAAGTTAATACCCCCTTTGTCCTTATTTTTCAGAACACTCATCCTTTTAGCAATTCCACTAGGTCTCATTGCTGAAGGTGTGTCCTGGAATCTTGGTCTCAAATCAAATCTGGGACGAGGCGAACAAGTTGGGACCGATTACAATTACTTCGAAAATTTTATAAGTGGATCCATCGAGATTGGTCAATGGTATCTGGATCTATCAGTAGAGTCCAGTCAACCTCCAGAATATGGATTTGAATATCAGGGCGTTGATCGCTTTTTCATCAGCTACATAGGCAATTCTCGTTCTCTTGAAATAGGGGATATCTCAGCTGTTTTTGGTAGAGGATTGGCGTTGAATCTGGATGAGAATCAGGCTATCGATTTTGACAATGAGATCATGGGCCTGAGATATTCATCTGTATTTATGGAAAATCATGAACTTGATTTGCTGGCCGGGTTTAAAAAGGAATATAGATTCTATTCTCCTAGTTCAGACCTCCGAGAACCTGATGGTATGGCTGCCTATGAACTGGCCGGTGCAGAAGCAACTCTCAATAGTGAAAGTGGCGTGTGGTCTCTGATCCCATACATTGTCGCAAGTCGTATGGAATCTGATTTCGTGTGGCAGGAGTTGGATTCTGATATTGGATTGATCGTCACAGACACAGTGACCCAGCAAATGAATGCCATCCAGGGTGGATGGGGGCAATCTATTTATGGTGAGAGTTGGGATTTGTATCTGGAATACAATAGAACCTGGAAAGCCTTTGATTATCCCGTAGTCACACAGAGTATCCAACAAATAGAGAATGGGCAAGTTCTTAATAATGGTACGCCAAAGTACACCCAGGAAGGGCAGGCCTTAAATCTCCAGGTTAATTGGTTCCCAGACTGGTTCACGACTCTATTCGAATATAAACGCTATTTGAATGGCCCTGAGACCTCGTCACAGAAGCGTAATCCCTTGCTCCTGGCCACCAAACCACTACCCTGGCAAATGGGACCTACGGGCATCAGAGAGCATGATATCAGTTTGTTGGGAAATGTAACCCACCCTGTTGACTATGGTGACGAATTGGGTTGGAATCTTGAAATACGAAAAACACTTTCAGATACATGGTCAATCGTCCTTAATGGCGCACAAACTTCCCAATCTGCTTCAGATGGTGCACCTGGGATTCTGCCTACACAGGATTTAGATAGAAATCCCTGGCAGGAATACTATGCAGAATTCGAGTATTCTGGATCAAGTTTTTATCAGAGATTGTTAATTGCCTACACCAGATCCGTTTTAAGTGGCCAATCTGCTGCTGAAGTGATGGAACATTACACACTGGTGCCAGCCTACTTATCATGGCATCCCAATACAACGCTGGTCCTTTCCACAGTGGTTGAATTGCAGACATCCAAAGTATATGGTGAACTGTATTCTGGTAGTGAATTAGAAGGTCACAACTTTCAAAGTGGCCATTTTATTGCCAGTGCAGATTATGATCACAATTACTCCGCTGCGATTATCTGGGACATGAGCAATGATCCAAGTTTGGTGACCAGTGGGGAAGATATCCAACATTGGGTCAGTGGTGAGGTATCCATCAAACCCAGAAATGGATTGTGGGTCCGGGCTTCTTATGGCAAAGAAAAGGGTGGTGTCCGTTGTACTGGTGGCGTTTGTCGTGTTTTAAATCCCTTTGAGGGTTTCCGTCTGGCACTGGAGTGGCGACTATGAGAATTCGACTCTTCCTATTGCTCCTGTTCCTGTTTCTCTGGTCATGTGATTGGCGACCATCCGAAATTGGTATCGATTACTCGGCTAAGGTACAGGAATATAATATTGCAATTGGTGACACGATTATTCTCGAAATCCAACCCCAGGGCGATAATTTTACTGAGATCGAAATTCAAGATACAAGCATTGTAGAAATTATAGATCGCATGGCCCATGATTTTGGTGGGCAATTGATTCTGGTTGGCAAGGGTGAGGGAATGCTGGATTTATACTTCAGCTATGATGTACTGGTTGCACCGGATTCCCCTCCAGTATCCGCCAGCTATTACATCCATCTTAATGTTACCGAATCAATACCGCTTCCCCTCAATGTGGGAGAAACATTCACATTGGACTTTTCAAGCGAGCTGTCCACCGAGCAATTGTCAGCCCTTGATTCAGTAGCCCTAATTGTTGTCCAACAAAATCCAGGCGGTGCATATCGCCTGGAGCAAATACCTGATGAACTCACCAGGTTCAACCTCATGGGAGAAATACCCGGAACGACTGAACTTATTATTGAATGTTATGATATAAATAGTGATCTAATCGTAGCAGTATTTTATGAAATAAATGTCTCCATACGTAAAAAGGTTTTTGCTGAACTGTTTACCAATTCCGGATGCGTCAATTGTCCTGAGGCCAATGGCTACCTGGACAATATCTCCCATGCATTTGGGGATGATTTTGTTTTAGTTAGATATCATGTCAACTGGACCGATCCATTTGACCCTATGAATCTCTATAATCCAGGAGAAGTTGAGTCCCGACGAGCATATTATAATATATTTGCCGCGCCGGGTCTGGTTATTGACGGAACTCATGTCGCAACCCTGGATGAGGATGACTGGACGGGTCGGGTGGGCAGCGCCAGTCTTGCAGACCCAACTATATACATATCTGGAGTTGATGTACTGGAGAGCGTGGACAGTCTACACCTGGAATTTGACGTGAATGCTTTTGGGATACCGCATACTAACATGACGGTTTGGACCATAGTGGTTGAAGATAGTATTCATTTTGCAGGCTCTAATGGTGAAGATTTGCATATGGATGTTATGCGGGATATGGCATTTACCTCACTTAGCAATCTCAATGGATTAATTACCTTTCAGCATAGCTTGAAAAAACCTGATGACTATTGCGTAGCTGGACCCATGGAGCTTATTGTATTTGTCCAATCCGAATCCAGCAAATATGTGCTCCAGGCGCGTAAACAGCTACTGTACTAGTCTAAAATGGCTGAACTGCATCCCTTCTTTGTCCACTTTCCCATCGCCATTCTGCTCGTTGCTGCCCTGTTTGATCTCTATGGTGTGATAAAAAGCATTCCACAGCATACCTGGACTGCGTATGTGCTACAATTGATGGCTGGAGTGTCTGCTATCTTTGCAGCCATCAGTGGCAACCTCGCTGAGACTCTGGTGGTGGCGGAGGAATCACTTCACCAGGGAGTCATAACATCCTTTGAAAAACATACATCCCTTGGCAATGCCGCCGTGTGGATCATCATTCTGGTGGCAGTGGGTCGTACTTTTGCCATTCTGGAGAAGAAGGATTGGGCTCTCAAGGGGTGGTTCTTTCCAGCAATAAGTACAGGTCTGGCAATGCTTATATTGATAACTGGCTTATTGGGTGGTGAGCTAAGTCGGCAGATTCTGGCATATTTTATTACTCACTAGCTAACCTACCAAAACAATCCATTTTAAAAAAAAGCGAGGGACCTGCCCTCGCTTTTTTATCCTACATCTGAAAGCTAAAAATCAGCTTTTAGTAAAACGATTCCCGTTCATAGTTTTCAAAAAGGCAGCAATCCTGCTGGCTTCTTCATCGGATATCTGTTGCATCAATTGCATATCACCCATCATGATGATGGTTTCTTCAAGACTTTCCACACCACCATCATGAAAATATGGTCCTGTTAAACCAATATTTCTTAAAGCAGGCACTTTAAACATGAATTTGTCCTGCTCATTGCCAGTCACTTCAAAGCGACCCTCATCTTCAAGATTATGGTATGGTTTGATAAGACCATTTTTCTGGTACATGTTTGCACCCAGCATCGAGCCTGTATGGCAGGTTACACAGGCTTTACCCAGGAAGAGGTCCAGGCCTTCAACCTCAGCTTTAGTAATGGCTTTGAGATCCCCTTTTAAAAATGAATCAAACCGATCATGACTTACCAGCGTGCGCTCAAATGCAGCCATTGCTTCGGTAATATTTTCAAAGTTGATACTGTTCTCACCGAAAGCTTCAGTAAATAATGCGGCGTACTCAGGGATCGCTTTAATTTTTGCTACAGCAGTAGCGGAATCAGCAATTGCCATTTCAGCGGGATTTAAAATTGGTCCACCAGCTTGCTCATTTAGATCAGCTGCCCGTCCATCCCAGAATTGAACAAAATGAAAACCGGCGTTAAAAACTGTCGGGGAATTTCGGGGACCTGGAATGCCATTGGTCCCTTCTGAGGTGGGTTTGTTGTCAACCCCTGCCGTGGCGATATCATGGCAAGTATTACAGGACATATCCCCGGTATTGGAGAGTGCCGTTTCAAAATAGAGCTTTTCCCCAAGCTTGATCTTGGGATCAGTATCATTTTCAGAACCTGGCATTTTATCAGGAACCGCGGTAAACATTGGTTTCACTTTTGCCAGAACTCCCTGTTGATAGGATAAATCTTCAGGTGGTTGTTGTTCTGCTTTTTCACCACACTGAATCAACACCATCATCATCAAGCTTATAATGATAAACAGGACACCTTTTTGCATTCCTAATTCCCCTTATTATTTAAGTGCTCAAAATTAATAACTGCTAAACAGCAACAATATATATGGGCGGTGGAGCTTTCCATCAAAAAAAAACAGTAAGATTCAAATGATGGCGCTAATCCTACCTCCAGAGCGAACCTTTCATTAACTCACAAAGCTTGCTTGCAGAAGGATAGTAAAGGTCTATATTACATACCGACCAGTCGGTATGTATGTCATGAAATAATATTAAGGCCAGCTATGACAGAGAGAAGACCCAGCTCAGAACGTCGAATTGAAATATTAGAGGCAGCGCTTACCATTTTTGTTAAAAAGGGATATTCTGATGCCAGAATGGATGATATTGTTCAAGAGATCGGCTTGAGCAAAGGAGCGATATATCACCACTTTCAGAGCAAACGCGACCTATTCATTGCCTTGATCGAACATTGGATGGATCAATTTTCACCCATTGAGCGCGGTGGCAAAATGAAGGCAAAACCATCCAGAGAAATCATACTTCACATAGCGAAATTTACTGCAAAACTATTTCAGAGAAATCCAAACTGGTTCCTGGTGGAACCCGAAATCTGGGCTTTTGCCAACCGGGATAAAGAAATTAAAGAATTAGCAAGTCACCTGTATGCCAGTGTCTTGAGCGAATTTGAGGCCCTTATCAAGCGGGGGATAAAGTATGGGGAATTTAGAAATGTAAATGAGCGCATGATAGCCATGTCTATTATGACCTCCTTGCATGGAATGATCTGGTTTGCACTATTTAAACCCAGTGACTTTTCCCTGGAAGAATATGTAGACTTGAATATGGAACTGATTCTGGATGGTATTGCCGTCCAGGATTGAAATAACAGAATTGTATCCAAAATAAGGAGAATGAAATGAATAAGGGTGGCGCATTTCTAACCACACCCTTTGGCGTCGATGAAATCTTCACCAGAGAAAAATGGAGTGATGACCAAAGAGAATTTTTTGAAGCAATACGCACTTTTTCTTCAGAAGCTATCGCTCCCATGGCCCTTGAAATTGAAAAACTCGATGAAAAACTGACTCGTGATTTTATGACTCAGATGGGGGAAATGGGGATGCTGGGACTGGATGTCCCAGAGAAATATGGCGGCATGGGTCTTGATAAAACAGCTGCTGCCCTGGCCCTGGAAGCTTTTGGGGAAAGTAAAAGTTCATCGCTTATGGTGACTGTGACCGATCATACCGGAATCGGTTTGCTGCCCATCCTTTGGTATGGAACTGAAGCTCAGAGGGAAAAATACATTCCAAAAATGATGAGCGGTGAATGGATGAGCTCCTATGCTTTAACTGAGCCAGGAGCTGGCTCGGATGCCTTGAATGGCACGACCTCAGCCAAGCTGAACGCAGAGGGTACCCATTATATCCTTAATGGGGTAAAACAATTTATCACCAACGGTAGCTGGGCGGACATTGGGATTGTCTTTGCCAAGATAGATGGTGACAAAATGACATCATTTATCCTGGATCAAGAGACGACTGGATGGGAGCGCGGGCCAGAAGAACATAAATTGGGAATCAAAGGCTCTTCAACAACTACCTATGTCTTGAAAGATTGTATGGTTCCTGTTGAAAACGTTCTAGGTGGCGTTGATAATGGAGCAGCTGTAGCCTTTAATGTGCTCTATATCGGGCGATTGAAGCTGGGAGCGGTGACCATGGGGGGTGCCAAACAAACCATTCTCACTGCCCTGGACTATGCCAAGGAGCGTGAACAATTCGCCCAACCTCTAACTGCCTTTGGCATGATCCAGAGAAAATTTGCTGATATGGTAATTCGCTGCTATGAGGCTGAAACGATTACGTATCAGTCCACTGGATCCATCGATGCGGCAACAGAGCGCTATGAGGATGATGATCCTGAGTATTACAATCATCTCTACACCGTGATTGAAGATCATGCTATTGAGAATAGCACCAATAAGATCTTCTCCTCTGAAGCCATGTGGATTAACGCTGATGATGGGGTCCAAATATTTGGTGGCTACGGATTCTCTGAAGAATATCCGCTGGCAAGAATCCTGCGGGATGAACGTGTCAATAGAATATTTGAAGGAACCAACGAGATCAACAAGCTGATCATTTCTGGAATAGCTATGAAAAAGGCTATCCTGGAAGAGCTGCCTATTCGTGACCAGATTCTTGAAATGGGTGATGGCTGGCTGCCCAAAGTTGAAATACCAGCTGATCATCCAAGAGTGCAGGAAATAAAAGCAGTGGAGTTGGGACGAGGCATTGTACTCAAAACGCTGCATGAGCTAATCCTTAAATATGGGCAGGACTTCAAAAATACTCAATTTGAAATTGAGGCTTTTGCGAATATGGTTATCGCTCAGCAGGTCATTTTCAGTGTACTAAGGAGATATTTGCAGCTGGATGAGAAGTATCCGAGATGTGACGAAGTTCTGGCAGTCCTGAGAGTATCCGTGTTGAGAAATCTGGAAGTCATTGTTTCAAATGGCAAAAGAATATTAAGGCACATCCTCTCTGAAGATGAACGCAAGTCCAAGTTGGGCAAGCTGGATGAAACGCTCACAGAATTGGACTATCACGCTGATGTCATTGAGGAACAAAAGCTGATTTTCCAACTGCTATTAAAGCGCGGTTCATACCCACTGAATGATTAAGGAATGAGGAGAATTTAAAAATGAGTGAAAGATATAGTGTAATCGTTGATGCTGTTCGGAGTCCCATAGGTCTTAAAAATGGTGAAATGATTGGGATGCGACCAGATGATATTGCCGCCCAGGTTGTGAAAGCCCTTCTGAAAAGAAATCCAGCTGTAAAGGGAGAAGATGTGGAAGACCTTGTGCTGGGTTGCGCGTTTCCTGAAGGAAATCAAGGAATGCTCATGGGGCGTGGAGTTGCATTGCTGGCTGGTCTACCCAATACGACCACAGGCAGCACAGTAAACCGGTTCTGTGGTTCTTCCATGGATGCCCTCCATCAATTGAGTGCGTCCATCCTTGCTGGCGATAAAGAAATTGGAATTGCTGCTGGTGTTGAAGATATGTTTGGTGTCCCCATGGGTGGTTATAACCCTGATTTTAATCCAGAGTTATACGAGATTGACTATTATATGGGTATGGGTGAGACTGCTGAAAATCTTGCTCAGGAATTGGATATTAGTCGAGAGGACCAGGAAGCCTTTGCCATTGCATCTCATAAAAAAGCTCTGGCTGCTCAAGCCGCTGGAAGATTCGACAACGAGATTGTTCCCATTGAAATTGAGGGTATTCGTGTCTCTAAGGATGAGGGTCCCAGAGAACCAGATGTAGCTAAGATCAAATCTTTATCCCCCGCTTTTTTAGCGGAGGGCACTATTACAGCTGCAACATCAAGCCCCATTAGTGTCGGTGCCGCAGCTGTTCTGGTCATGAGCAATACCAAAGCTGAGGAATTAGGTCTTAAAGTCCGAGCCAAAATCATATCTCGTGCTGTAGCCGGTGTGGATCCCACCCTAATGGGTTCTGGACCACTTCCTGCCACAGAAAAAGCCTTAAAGAACGTGGGTATGACTATGGATCAGATGGATACCATCGAATTGAACGAAGCTTTTGGAGCTCAATCACTTTATGTCATTCGCAAGGGTGGTTGGCCAAATGAAAAAATTAATTTGAATGGTGGTGCCATTGCACTTGGACATCCACTAGGCTGTTCAGGAGCCAGGATTGTAACGACCCTGCTCAACGTCATGGAACAGAACGATACAAAATACGGTCTGGCCACCATGTGTATTGGAACGGGGCAAGGCATCGCAACCATTATCGAGAGGATTTAATCATGGCATTAAAGGTAGAAAAGGTAGCCGTTCTAGGCGCTGGAGTCATGGGCGCACAGATTGCGACTCACCTGTCAAACGCTGGGATTCCCAGTTACCTCTTCGATATGAATCAGGAGCTGGCGGAGCAGGGCTTGGAGGGAATGAATAAGCTGAAACCCAGTCCGGTATATAATCCTAAAACCCTGGAGATGATTACACCATGTAATTATGATGATCACCTCGACAAGATTGGGGAAGTGGATTGGGTCATTGAAGTCATCGCAGAGCGTCTTGATTGGAAACAGGGGCTCTTTGAGAAAATAGTGCCCAAAATGAATGCCACAGCTATTCTGACCAGTAATACATCGGGTCTTTCTTTAGCTGATATGGCCAGCTCATTGCCTGCCCATATGAAGAAACGCTTCTTTATTACTCATTTTTTCAATCCACCCCGCTATATGAAATTGGTGGAGTTGGTGGGTGGACCTGATACAGATATGGAAGCCATGCAGGATATAGCCACCTTCCTGGAAGATGATCTTGGAAAAGGGGTCGTCTGGGCCAAGGATACAGCCAACTTCATCGCCAATCGTATTGGTGTATATGGTATGATGCTGACCCTGAAATTGGCCAGAGAAAAGAAATTGAACGTTCCTGATGTGGATGCCTTGACCGGTACGCTTATCGGGCATATGAAATCAGCTACTTTCAGAACAGGAGATGTGGTTGGTTTGGATACGCTCGTCCATGTGGCTGAAAATGCTTATGACAAAGGTGAGGCGGATGAAGAACGAGATATCTTTAAGATTCCTGACTATCTGCAATCCATGCTTGATAATGGATGGTTGGGCCAAAAAACGGGAAGTGGTTTCTATAAAAAAGTAGATAAAAAGACCATCCTGTCTCTTAATCTGGATACGCTTGAATATGAACCTTCTGTTAAAAAGAAATACGATGCCATCCGGGTATCTAAGAATGAGACCTACCTCCCTGGAAAACTAAAAAGTCTGGTGAGGATCGATGATGTCGCTGGAAAATTTCTCTGGGAATTGAATGCTGGAATTCTGATTTATTCCGCAAATCGTCTCCCTGAAATTTCTGATGACATTGTAAATATTGACAGTGCCATGAAATGGGGTTTTGGTTGGGAATTTGGTCCCTTCGAAGTCTGGGATGCATTTGGATTGGCAGCCTCAATTGAACGGATGAAGCGTGATGGCCGAAAAATCCCAACCTGGGTTCAGACCATGATAAGCAAGGGATTCACATCCTTTTATGGATTCGATGGGAAGGTCAAAACCTATTATGATCCTACAAGTGAATCCATGCAGCCTGTCCCAACTCATCCGCTGGCTTTCGATTTTAATGTCATCAAGAAAACGGGTGGGCTCATCAAAAAGGATTGGTCAGCGTCGTTGATCGATCTTGGAGATGGTGTTGCCGCTGTAACCATGCATTCAGTGCTTCAGCCTACCTTCAATCCTATTGATGGTTCCATTATTGGCATGCTTGATCAAGCAGTGGATTGGGTAACTGAAAATAACTATAAGGGCCTGGTTATCGCCTCAGAAGCGACACACTTTTCCGCTGGAGCTAACCTGGCTTTGATGCTGCGAGCTATAGATGAAAAGGACTGGGCTGGTTTGGATGCCATGAGTAAAGCCATGCAGGATACCCTGCAAAAGGTTCGATTCGCTCCCTTCCCTGTGGTAGCTGCACCACACTGGATGGCCCTGGGTGGAGGATATGAAACCATTGGTGCCTGTGATAGGATCGTTGCTGCAGCAGAGCTCTATACAGGTCTGGTTGAGGTAGGTGTAGGACTCATACCAGGAGCTGGCGGCAATCTTAGAATGATCATGAAAGCGCAGGACCGTCTCTCCAAGGGTCGTGCAGGTGCCTTTCAGGTTGCTCAAAAGGCGTTTGAAGCCATTGGGTTTGCCAAAGTCTCCATGTCAGCCAAGCATGCGGTTTCAATCGGGTATCTCACAAAAGATGATATCATTGTCGTTAATCAAGACCATCGAGTCTCTCGGGCCAAGGCAGAAGTCTTGTCCATGAGTGAAGGCTACCAACCGCCTGAATTTCGGACAGATCTATTTCTGCCTGGTAAGGGTGGTCGTTTAGCTGTGAAGAGTACTGTAAAGGGATTCCTGAAATCCGGGAAAATTTCCGAACATGATGCCCTCATTGCTGAGAAACTAGCCTTTGTACTTACTGGTGGTGACAAAGGGGGGATCATGAGACCCCTGGATGAACAGTATCTACTGGATCTAGAACGGGAAGCGTTTGTTTCACTCGGTGGGGAACCAAAAACGCGGGCACGCATAGAATACATGTTGAAACGAGGGCGACCTCTTAGAAACTAACTGCATCCCAGGTTTTCCGTTTTCCTCTTGGGGATGCAACAATAAAGAAAGGCGGCGATTATTTTCGTCGCCTTTTCTGTTTATATAAACACTTCTATAATTAACTTAATCCACAATCACTTATAACGCAGGGCGTTGCACTTGAATTTATTGAAATTTACAATTTGGATTAATATATGAATTACGAAGAAAAACAACAGATACGAGAGCGCATTCATTCAGAAATCGAAAGCGCCACTGAACAGGTAATTGAATTAAAGGAAATGACCCAACCCATTGCTCCTGATGCAGCCATTGGACGAATCTCGCGTATGGAAGCCATCAATAATAAAAGCGTGAATGAACTCCTGCTGTCCAAGACTGAAGCCAAGCTTCAAAAACTCGAAGTCTCTCTGTCCTTCATTGATAAAGATGATTATGGTCTTTGTCGAGTCTGCAAACAACCCATCCCACTGGGTCGTCTGATGATGTTGCCTGAATCAGACAAATGCGTGGACTGTGCCTGATAAGGAGAACCTACTTTGGACAAATTTAAAATAGTTATCGGGCTGCTTGCCCTGATAGTGCTTTCCTGCATACCAAAACCAGAAAGTGTTCCTCAATTGAATGTGAAAGACCCCTATATCTGGCTTGAAGAAGTAGAAGGTGAACGAGCTCTAAACTGGGTGAGGGAACAGAACGCTCTTACTTTGAGCGAATTGCATGCTGACCCCCGTTTCGAACAATTTGAGCGTGAAGCTCTGGCTATTTATGAGGCGCAAGACAGGCTGGTATATGGCAAAATCAGGGGAGATTATATTTACAACTTCTGGCGTGACGATGTGCATATCAGGGGGATCTGGCGTCGGTCACCCCTGGCAGCATATCTGGACAATAAGCCAGAATGGGATGTGTTGCTTGATGTAGATGCTTTGGCTGACATGGAGAGCGAGAACTGGGTCTATAAAAGCACTGCAGGTTTACCCCCAGCTTACAATCGCTTCCTGATTGAACTGTCACGGGGTGGCAAGGATGCAGTTGTGGTGCGCGAATTCGATATCTCCACTCGTTCTTTTATTGAGGATGGCTTTACTGTTCCTGAAGAAAAATCAACCGTGAGCTGGATTAACCAGGATCAAGTGTTTGTGGCCACAGACTTTGGACCAGGCAGCATGACCGAGAGTGGCTATGCCGCCAGTGTAAAAGTATGGACGCGGGGTGACGATTTGGCCGCATCTCCTGAACTAGCCAGAATTCCCTTGGAGGATGTAGGTACCTGGGGCTGGACCATATTCACAGCAGAAGGAAATTACTCCCTGATTAGTAAATCAAAGGATTTCTGGTCACACGAAATATTATGGGTGGATAAAAATATGGCCACCCAAAGAATAGATTTACCCCATGATGCTGATTTTAAGGGTATCTGGCGAGATCAAGCGTTTGCAGTACTCAGGACGGATTGGAGGGGAAGTGTAAAAGGCTCGCTTATCGCCCTGGACCTGGAATCGAATGCGAAAACAGATGTGTTTACTCCCGATTCAGAAAGTTCTATTTTGGATATTTGTTTTTCATCTGCAAACCCCCTTCTCACTATTCAGCAAAACGTTGTGGACAAGGTATTCCGTGTCAGTTTGAAAGATGAATCATGGGAACTGGATATGCTAGATCTCCCCAATGGAGGAACTCTTTCCATTTACGGTGCCGACCCTCTGAATGCCAATTTCTTTTGCACCTACAATGACTTGATTACACCAACGACACTGAGTTACTATACCGAAGCGACTGCAAACCCCATCTTGATCCAACAATCGCCAGCTCGCTATGATAGTGAAAACCTTGAAGTAAATCAAAAGTTTGCCATCAGTAAAGATGGTACCAAAATTCCCTATTTTCTCGTGAGTGTGAAGGATATGCCCTTAGACGGTAGCAATCCTACCCTTCTTTATGGTTATGGTGGATTTGAAGTATCCGAGAAATCTCAATATTGGTCTAAAACTGGAAAGCTGTGGATGGAGAAGGGGGGCATATTTGCCCTGGCAAATATCAGAGGTGGAGGTGAATATGGTCCTGCCTGGCATCAAGCTGCCCTGAAGACCAATCGACACAAATCCTATGAGGATTTTTTCGCCATAGCTGAGGATATGATCAACAGTGGTATCACCTCCCCAGAGAAGTTGGGTATTATGGGGGGCAGCGGTGGTGGACTTTTGGTCGGTGCGGCTTTTACCTTGAGACCCGATCTGTTTGGTGCTGTGGTTTCCCAGGTTCCCCTGCTTGATATGATGCGATATCATAAATTACTGGCAGGTGCCAGTTGGATGGGGGAGTACGGAGACCCCGACGATCCCCAAGAAGGCGCATATCTCAAAGCTCATTCTCCATACCATCTTTTAGACCCTCAAAAGTCATATCCCAGAGTGATGTTTACAACCTCAACCAAGGATGATCGTGTTCATCCAGGACACGCCAGGAAAATGGTTGCCCGTATGCTGGAACAGGGGCATCCGGTTATGTATTATGAAAATATTGAAGGTGGGCATGCAGCTGGAGCGAATTTGAAACAATATGCGACCATGGCTGCTATCGAATTCACTTATCTACATCGTCAACTGGGTACGACAGCAGAATAATCCGAGTAATAATTAAAGGGGATTGAAACAGTGAAACTTCAATGGGTCGGGTTAATCGCTACGCTGCTTTTAATCGGTTGTCAGGAGGGGGTTAATACCAGCCTTCCTGAAATCAGTATTTCCTCCCCCCTCAATAATTCAACAGTGGCTGGTGTGACGTCTATCAGCGCTCTGGTTGCCGATGATGAGGGGATCGAATCGGTTGAGTTTTTTGTCGATGGTGACTTGATCGAGACCCTTCATAGTGAACCCTTTACCGCAAGCTGGAATACACTGGAATACGAGAATGGGGAGCATTCCCTTCAATGTCGAGCTATCGATGATGCTGGGAACGAAACCCTGTCGAATCAGGTGGTTGTGCGTGTGGCCAATGTATTATTCACAGCGAAGTACGTTAATAATTGGCTCTGTGCAGACTGTGGAGCCGGTGTTTTGTTTGTTCAGGATATGTCAGGGACCTTGCTGGGACAATCGTCCTGGACTGGTAATGCTACAGTAGTGATTGAGGATCTAAATCAGAGTCCATCTGATTCGGGAAATATTTCTATTACCACGATGAGGGCTGATGGATATGGCAATGTCAATATTGCAACCTATCTGGACATTCCTCGTGGTGAAACGTGGACCTTTCGGGGATTACCACGGGTGGATTTGAATTTTTATCAAACCATTGATTTCAGTATTAGTTCTGTACCCTCACACACGGGTTGGTCTGTGGCCAATGCCTATGCAGAGCTTTGGGGGTTTGACACTCAAATCCCTGCAGAATTGTCGCTCAAGACCTACAAGGCTGAAACCGGTGTGTATTTACGACTGAGCAATACATCAAACGGAACTGGCTATCTTTGGTATGATGCTTTACAACCCCAGGGTTACGATATCAGCCTGAGTAATCTCATATCGACAACTGAGCATAGTGTGCAATTCCCTTCAGACGCACAAGAAGCCCGAACTTTGCTATACGGTTATACAGTTTCAGGAGATTATAGTCATGGATCATTTTTACTGGATCGAGTTCGCTTTGATCCAAATACAACCACCATGCGCGTGCACACTCCGCAGTCTGAGATGCAGGATTATCGTACCTATATGTATTATTTCAAAAGTGGTGGTTGGAATTACAATACGGTCTATGGCAATATTCCCGGCCAGTTTGAAACCATCGATGCAAGCATGACATTTGTGTCAGGCTCCAAAAACAATTTTGAGATCACAACGACAGGCACCTTTGATCAAATCAGGAGCTATTGGCGTTTTCGGTCTGGTGAATCAGTATATACCTGGAATATTGTTGGTCGGAATGATCTCACAAGTTACCGCGTCCCGGATTTCCCAAGTCTGGTTGCCCAGATCTTTCCCACCATGCTTAGAAGCCAGTTTGTGTTGAGCAAGACGGAGCTCATTGATTACCCGGAATTGACATCCAACCAGGAAATCTGGGATATTCGATTTAAGTGGGCAGGATATTTCAACGAGTACATTTCGGAATCACGAACTCGTTCAAAAGATTATGTAGCACCAACCCCATAATATGCGCTTTTAGCTAGCAGATACGCGGAAGCTGTTCTCCTACGGGCATATCCACAATTCGATTGGCTCCTAATCCTGTCTGTATAGCCACTATTCCAGGATGCTTGTCTGTAACTTCACCAATAATAGTTGCTGACTTTCCGTGTTCATTGCCATGCATAGCATTCAGCATTTCATCTGCGACATCTGGCGGCACAATGGCTACCAACTTACCTTCGTTGGCTACGTAAAGTGGATCAATTCCCAATATCTCACAGGCACCGCGGACATTCTCTTTTACAGGAATGGTATCCCCATAGAGTTGAATTCCTACAGTAGAAGATGCAGCAAATTCATTAAGCGTTGTGGCCAGACCACCACGCGTTGGATCCCTCAAAGCATGAATATTGGTGCTTACAGCGAGCATATCCTGGACAAGATGATTTAATCCGGCTGTATCACTTTCCACAGTTGACTGAAAGGATAATCCCTCACGAGTGGTCATGACAGCCATTCCATGATCTGCCAGCGTCCCCGACAAGATGATTTTATCCCCAACTTCAAGATTTGAAGCTGAAATATTGACATCATCAGGTACAAAGCCGAATCCGCTGGTATTGATAAACAGTTTATCGCAACTGCCCCGGTTTACAACCTTGGTATCACCGGCAACAATTTGGACACCAGCAAGTTTAGCTGCCTTCTCCATGGAAAGGACAATTCGGTGTAGCGTTTCAAAGGGAAGTCCCTCTTCCAGAATAAAGCCGACACTCAGGTATCTGGGAATGGCACCACTCATGGCGATGTCATTCACGGTGCCGTTAATGGCCAGATCACCTATATCTCCTCCGGGAAAAAAGATGGGATCAACCACAAAAGTATCGGTACTAAAAGCAATCCGTCCACCTGGATTCTCAAGGACTGCCTGATCTTCCATTTTATCTAAAGTGCTGTTGGTGAAGCGGGGCAGGAAGATTTTGTCAATCATCTCATTGGAGAGTTTTCCTCCAGCACCATGGGCCAGTTGAACTGTGTCATGACTGAGGATGGGAACAGGACAGGATAAGGCTTCAGGAAAATCCATAGTTTGACTCACTTCTTTCAGAGATTATTAGTTACTCAGAATGCGTTGATATTTATAGTAGGCCGCACATGCACCTTCACTGGAAACCATGGTGGCACCCAGAGGGTTCTGAGGTGTGCATTCCTTCCCAAAGGCTGGGCAATCGTGAGGTTTCTTCAAACCCTGAAGGATAACCCCGCTGATACAGGCTTCTGGTTCCTCTGTATGAATATCACCAACTGAGAATTTCAGCTCTGCATCAAAAGCAGCATATTTTTCTCGAATTTTGAACCCGCTGGCTGGAATTTCGCCGATACCACGCCATTTACGATTGGCAATTTCAAATACGTCCTTTATCAGGGCTTGAGCGGGTTGATTTCCACCCTGCTCCACAATGCGGGCATACCTGTTCTCAACCATATGAGTACCTGCTTCAAGTTGCTTGACTGTATGCAGAATGCCATCCAGCACATCCATGGGCTCAAAGCCGGTAATGACGATGGGTACCTCATATTTTTTGGCAATAGGATCATATTCATCCCAACCCATCACAGTGCAGACATGTCCCGCCGCTAGATATCCTTGAACCCGATTTAAGGGGGAGGAGAGCAGCGCTTCCATGGCGGGTGGAACCAGAACATGGCTTACCAGTTCACTGAAATTAGTCAAACCTTCCTTGGCGGCTTGTGCCACAGCCATGGCGTTGCCAGGGGCAGTCGTTTCAAAACCAACAGCAAAGAAAACAACCTCCTTATCTGGATTTTCGCGGGCGATTTTCAAGCTTTCCAGGGGGGAAAACACGGTGCGAACATCACCACCTTCAGATCTCACCATAAACAGATCTTTATGGCTGCCTGGAACGCGAAGCATATCGCCAAAACTGGTAAATATTACATCAGGCCTACCTGCTATTTCAATGGCTCTATCAATAATCTCAAGAGGCGTGACACACACGGGACAACCAGGTCCATGGACGAGCTCAATCTCTTTGGGGAGAACTTGATCAATTCCGTTGCGGATGATTGAGTGGGTTTGACCACCACAGATCTCCATGATCACCCAGGGTTGGGTGGTAACAGCATGAATCTCCTTGAGTATCTTTTTGGCTACAACGGGATCGCGGAATTCGTCAAGATACTTCAATCTGGACGCTCCAGCTTTTCCATTTCAATTCCTTCAGCGTTGGCACGATCAATCAAATCATCCCAGGCATCAAATGAGTTTTTAGCCTCCTCCTCATTGAGTACAGAAAGAGCAAATCCAGCATGGACGATGGTATACTGGCCTATTTCAATTTCAGGGACGTACTCCAGACAGGCCTTACTCACCGATCCTGCAAAATCAATATTGCCCATTTTAAGACCATTTTCGTCAAAGATTTCAAGTAGTTTTCCGGGGATTGCTAGGCACATATGAGGGTTCCTGAGTTAATTGAGTTATCTGGAAGGGCAAGGGAGTTGGTCATACCATCTAAATGTTTTTTCTCAAATAGTTTTGGAAGCCTAATATCATTTTTGATATTTCTTCACATTCCAGATAAAGTTCATTAAAAATTTCTGGTTCAATATAGCCCAAATCAAGGGCAATATATAAATGAGATTGAAGTTCCGCGGCCGACCCATGGGCAATATTCAAGAAGTCAGCAAATTCCTTCTTGGACCTCCGACCGAATCCTTCAGCAACATTCCCCATAATGGATACTCCACACCGACGTGTTTGATCTTTCATGGAAAAATCTCTCCTAAAATGACCCGAATTTGAAACAGTATATAATTTTGATACAAGTATCCGTGCCTTTTTCCATGCCAAAATATCCTCAAATTTATTGAGTTTACTCATATTATCTCCTGTACTTTGGGTGGGTTCAGGACATTTTAACTCAAAAACTCAAAAACTCAAAAACTCAAAAACTCAAAAACTCAAAAACTTCTGCCCAATAATTACCTGCCCCAAAGCGATCCCACCATCATTTGTCGGTACCTGACTGTGGGTGAACACATCGAAACCTACCTTATTCAACTCGGTCTGGAGTCCTTCGAACAATAAAGTATTCTGAAAAACGCCGCCACTTAACACGAGCTGTTTGATACCAGTCTCTCTGCTGAGCTCAACCGATATTGATGTAAATGTTTTGACAAGGGAATAATGAAACCATTGACTGATGGCTTCTAAATCTTTTCCGGCCTGAATTTTTTGAACCAGATCATGCATTACATTGGTGATTGAAATTGTTTGCCCACCTTCACTCAGCTGAAAATCAAACTCAGAATAGTCTGAACCCAGACGATTTCCAGCCGCCTGCATAAATTCGATGGCAGCCTGTGCTTCATACCGAATTTCCTGCCGTCCTCCCGAAAGAGCAGCGACTGCATCAAAGAGACGTCCACAACTGCTGGTCATGGGAGAATTGATGTTTGCATTCAGCATTTGAATGATTGGTTGAATATCACGATCCATAAGTGCAGGAATGTCAGGTAGATCGGCACCAAATACTTGATGGAGGTAACTTAGCCCTATACGCCAGGGCGATCTGATGGCAGCTTCACCACCCGGGAGGGGCATGGGCTCAAAATGTGCTTTCCTTTCAAATCCTGAAGCATCACCTACGAGGAATTCACCACCCCAGAGGGTTCCATCCATGCCGTAACCGGTTCCATCCATGATGATACCAATTACCGGTTCTTCCAGATCATTCTCAGCCATGCAGGCAGCCAGATGAGCATGATGATGCTGAACACCCAACAGGGGTAAGCTTTGATCCTTTGCCCATTTTGTCGAGAGATATTCAGGATGCAGATCATGTACTATAAGCTCAGGTTGAATTTCAAATATTCTCTGGATGTGCTCGATGGTCATTTTGAAAAACTCAAAGGCTTCAAGATTTTCCAGATCACCAATATGTTGACTTAAAAAGACTTTTTCATCTTTTGACAATCCAACCACGTTTTTCAATTCACCACCAACTGCCAGAATTGATGGACCCTTCTTCTTCATAAAAATGGGTCGGGGAGCATACCCCCTGCTACGACGAATGGGACGAAGCTTGCCAGCCATTTCCATGACAACTGAATCATCGCTACGTAAATAGATATCCCGATTATGCAGAAGGAAATAATCTGCCAGACCAGATAGACGCTCAAGCGCTTCGTCATTATCGATACAGATTGGTTCTTCACTGAAATTGGCCGAGGTCATGACCAATGAATCCAGTTTCCCAGACAGGAGCATGTGATGGAGAGGTGTATAGGGGAGCATGATACCCAATCGATCATTTCCTGGTGCGACGTTAGGAGAAATTTTATCATTAGAAATCGAAGTACACAGCACGATAGGAGCCTGAATTGAGAGTAAGGTATTGGTTTCATCCTGATTCAGTTTTACGAGCTCATGGGCCGTATTCATATCTCTTACCATAAGCGCCAGAGGCTTTTCATCTCGACCTTTGGCAAGACGCAATTGACTTACTGCATTAGCATTACTGGCATCGACTGCCAGATGAAATCCACCAAGACCTTTTATGGCCAAAATTTTGCCTTCGACCAGAAGTGCTATGGTTTTTGAGACAGAATCCGTGGATTCAATCCGCATACCCATTCCATCTGTGAGCCACACTTGCGGACCACAATCTGGACAAGCGTTGGGCTGGGCATGAAAACGCCGGTCCTGAGGGTCCTGGTATTCAGCATGACAGACCTCGCAAAGTGGAAAATGCTTCATTGAAGTGAAGGGGCGATCATAGGGAATATTTTCAATAATTGTATAGCGTGGGCCACAATTGGTGCAGTTGATGAAGGGATATCTGTATCGACGATTCTTATCATCAAAGAGCTCGGCCTTACAATCATCACACAGGGCAACATCTGGAGATATTAGTGTTGAAACCGACGCATTGTCATGGGAAGCTACAATGTTGAAGTCAGCTTCATCAAGAACAGGAATTTCTTCTATTTCTACAGAGATAATGGTTGAAAGAGGAGGTGCTTCAGGCTGTAAACGGGATTCAAATTGCCTGAGTTGTTGTGAATTTCCCTGGATATCAACCTTGACACCATCAGAGGTGTTGTAAACTGAGCCAACCAGCCCGATATCTCTGGCAAGGGAATAAATAAAGGGGCGGAATCCCACCCCCTGAACGATTCCGTTGATTGTCAGTCGACGTCTCTTATGTTTTAAGTGTTCAGGCATTTAATAGTTGCGATAAAAATGTGATGCTGTCATTGCGAGAGATAAATGGGAACACAGCGATCTCAATTTCGAGATTGCTTCGTCATTTCATTCCTCGTAATGACTGTTGGGTTTGTGCCTAACGTGGCAAGATACACAGAGACTACTTCGTGTTTTCCTTCAGCCAGGCATACCAGGTATCCATACCTTCGCCAGTGGTGGCTGATACTTCAAAGAATTCAAGATGGTGGTTTACTTGACGCGCGTATTCCTTGCATTTCTCTACATCAAATTGCACATACGGGAGTAAATCAATTTTATTTATGATACAGATATCAGCTGCATGGAACATGGTGGGGTATTTCAGGGGTTTATCGTCACCCTCCGTCACACTGATAACCACGACCCGCTTGTCTTCACCCAGATCGAAAAGAGCTGGACAGACCAGGTTGCCCACATTTTCAATGAAGAGGGCTGAATTGTCCTGCAACTTTAACTCACCATAAGCTGTGTGGATCATTTCGGCATCGAGATGGCAGCCATTTCCAGTGTTAATCTGCAAGACAGGTACCCCCGTTTTTGCAATGCGATCAGCATCATTCATGGTTTGTTGATCACCCTCAATCACAGCACTGGGAATTTCTTCTTTTAAGGTAGCTAAGGTTTTTTCAAGGAGAGTGGTTTTACCGGATCCAGGCGAACTCACCATATTAATTGCGAATATATTTTTTGCTTCGAAATAGCCACGGTTCCTCTGGGCTAATAAATTATTCTCACCAAGAATATCCTGCTCTACAGCAATGGTTCTATCATGGGAATGATCGTGAGAATGATCATGGTCGTGATGGTCATGAGTATGGTGATGTCCATCTCCGTGACTGTGCTGGTCTTCACCATGTTTTCTAAAGGTTGTACTATCAGCCCCACATCCACAGGTATCACACATATCTATATCCTTTCACTCAGATTAAATTTATTTATGCTCTCGCAGAGATCGCAGAGTCGCAGAGTTAGAAAAGGGTTTCAAGCCGGTTACTTCCACTCTATCAGCCCCTGCATCTTCGCGGTCTTGGCGAGATCTGTTTGTCGTTTTTCCCGTGCTATTCATTTACGCTAATAGCTCTAAGTTTTAACTCGCGGCCCTGGAGTATGTCAATTTCATAGCTCTCACACTGAGGACAGAGAGCCATAAATGAATCAATTTCGAATACATGATTGCACTTTTTGCAGCTTGCCCTGGCAGGTACCTCATTGATGGATAGAGTAGAGTTTTCCGCCAGCGTGCCCTTGCAAACAGATTCATAGCAGAAATTAAGCGAATCAATCATGACCCCGGACAATTTCCCCACATCAAGTTCGATGTTAGATATGGAACTAGCACCATCCTTGTCAGCCTCTTTGCAGGCGATACTGATGATATTCATGGCGATGGACATTTCGTGCATTACAACTCCACTTTGGTAAAGATAAGGCAATAATAATGCCCTAGAGTTTGAGGTCAATGTTTTAAATAATTACAGGCAAAAAAAGTATCTAACCAACGATTAGGTTTGCTGCCAAATTGTGGGGTAGTTTCCACTCTGTTTGATCCTCGCTAGCTTTTTTAGGATAGGGGTATAATCCAGAGCATTTATATTCATGGATAACTCATGGAATTCATTCAGTCAAAAACTATCCTGTCTCGTGTTAAAGATGATTCATTCTTTGGATTGAGTTACAACATGAATCTTTATCGCGGTTGTCAACATGGCTGCATTTATTGTGATTCTCGCTCTACCTGTTATGGTATGGATGAACTCTCAAAAATCTATGTTAAAGAGAATGCCATTAAACTCTTGGAGAAGGAACTCAGTACAAAACGGTTAAAGGGAACCATTGGCACTGGCTCCATGAATGATCCATATATGCCTGTTGAACGAAAGCTAGAGCATACCCGAAAAGCACTTGAAGTGATCTCAGATTACCGGTTTCCAGTCCATATCATGACCAAAAGTGATCTGGTTCTACGCGACCTGGATTTGCTCCTCAATCTACAAGAGAATTACTGTGCAGTTACATTTACGATCACCACAGCCGATGATGATCTTGCCAAGATTATTGAGCCTCACGCTCCTGCGCCATCTCTCCGTTTCCAGGCTATGGCGGCTCTTAGAAAAGCTGGGATATACACAGGCATCACAATGATGCCCATATTACCGTATCTGAATGACACTCATAAGAATATAAAGGAGCTGGTGGGTCTGGCAAAAACTGCAGATGCTCAATATATCTTACCGTATATGGGAGTGACACTCCGTGAAGGTTCACGGGATTATTTCTACCAACAGATTGATAAATCATTTCCAGGGCTAAAGGATAAATACATCAAGGATTTTGGGAATAGTTATGGTTGTAATTCACCCAAAGCAAACGCCCTGTATACTTTATTCTATGAACGTTGCAAGCTACATCAGATTCCAACGGAAATGCAGTTTTTCAAACGGGATCAAGAGCCTCAGCTTACCCTCTTTGATTCCCATTCATAACCGGAGCACGCAAACCTAGTTCAGTATTGCTGTCACTAAAGTTACCACATCCTGAATATTTACTGTGGCATCAAGATTGAATTACAAGTCGATGTGTTTGTGGACCGAAAACAGAGGCTGTCTCGAGACCTGCGGCGATTTTGATATTTTTAGCCACGGATTTATGTAAAATCTATTCTAAAAGTCACTTTTCAATCCTAAAAGGCTAAAATCAGTTCACCAGACAAAAGGAATCTATTCTGTCAGCCTGAATAGAGAGAGCGTTGTGCCGTCTATAAGGGTAGTTTGAAACCGTTGCTATTAGAGTTTTTACTACCAATCTGTCTACACCCTATGGGTTTCGACAGACAGGTTGGACGACTATTACGAAATAGCAATATATGTCTTCGAGAATTTCATTTGTTTCGTTGTGAGAGAAGCGATTAAAGACAGACTCTATTTAATCTCCCAATATGGCAGAAACTAGTGTGACCACGTCTTGAATATTTACTGTGGCATCAAGATTGAAGTCAGCTGCAAAGGCTGCATTGCCCTGTAGGGTTGAATTGCCAAGGATATGGGCGACGATTAGAACCAAGTCCTGTATGTTGATCTGAGTATCAAAATTGACATCACCGGGTATAAAACTGACTTCGCCAGTATAAAATATATGCAAGTCATCGACGGCAGCTTCTACAACGGAACCTCCAGGAAGATCTTCAGCAATAAATCTGAGCTGAAGCTGATTAGGTTGTTCAAATATGTGTTTGGCCAGGAACTGGTATTCGCTCCATGAATTATCCGATTGCGTCGTTTGCTCCAGGGTAACCCAGATATTGTTCTGATCACGTATTTGAACTTCCCAGTTATCCTGACCCGGTGTATCACCATGATCATTGGTATACCAACGCCAATAGCTGATCACTGGAGAGATACCTGGAGGGATGGGATAAACTGGACTCTCAAGGGTCGTTCGTCCACCATCCACATCACCAGCACCAGTATTGGTACCGTCGAATGCTGCATTCCCTGTTACAAAACATATGGAGCCTGTGGGGGAGTGGTCCTCGTCAGGCTGAACTGGGTCAAGTCCATCCCAGGTTCCAATTGGCTCATCGCGAATCCATATACCTGCCGTGGCATTGTCACTGGGAATTCCCAAAGACCACCCCTGCTCAGTTTCGGCATCCTCATAGATGAGAGTTGGGAATAATCCTGATGGTCCCACCAGAAAAAAATGAGGAATCTCTGGCGCAGTAAGCGGATGATATACATTGTTATCATCACCATCAATTGCATGGATATAGTACTCAACAATAGAACCAATTTCAGGAGCTGGAATTTCACTACTCCAATTATTTGGTGATGCTTCCGTCATTTCAAGACTTGAATATTCACTCCCCGAAATAGAGTAGTTCAGGGTTAAGGAAAGGGATGAGCCGGCTTCGGCAAAAGTTTCAACATATACGCTTATTGGATCAGTTGGATCAATGATATTTGTCAATGCAGTATGACTTACATTGAATGATGTTAGCGCTTTTAAGGCATTCACCCGAAGACCCATTTGGAGGTTACCCACATCATCACCGTCCATGAGGCGTGCCTCCAATGCATCCACCGTAATAGAGGGGAATTGAGATTTTATGAGGGCGGCGATGCCGGCTGCCAGGGGTGTTGCCATGGAGGTGCCATCCCAGGCTTGATACTGACTATTATGAGCTGGATTACCAGGATCAGTGCAACTCCAGATATTGGTACCAGGCGCACACACATCTACCCAGGATCCATAATTTGAAAAACTGGCTCGACCATCCGAGCTGTTTGTGGCTCCAACACACAAGGCACCTGCACTTGCCCCGGGATAATGGGGGCTAGAACTACCATCATTGCCGGAGGCAAAAAGGACAATACTCCCCATGGTGTTGCGAGCATGGAGAATGGCGCTACCTATGGTTGCTGAAGCACTTCCACCACCCCAGCTATTACTGATAACATGGGCTCCATTGTCTGCTGCGTAAATAATTGCATTTGCAGCGGCTACGTCTGAAACATAGGGAAAAATTTTACAGGTCATGATCTTGGAGTTTTGAGATGCACCTGCAATACCAATCAGATTATTGGTAACGCCTGCAGCAATACCCGCGCAATGCGTTCCATGATCCTCAGCATTGTAGGGATGCCAGCCCCATTCATGGCTCACATCTGCATCTCCCTGGGTGAAGTCCCAGCCATAAATATCATCAACTTTGCCATTGAGATCATCATCAATGGAATTGTCGGCTATCTCTCCAGGATTGTTCCATAAATTGCTGACAAGATCGGGGTGATCCGTATCTACTCCAGTGTCAATAATGGCAATAACCACTGTGTCGCTGCCTGTTTGAATGTCCCAGGCATCTGGAGTACTGACCACAGGATGGTGCCAGGATTGACTGAAATAGACATCATTGGGTGTGAATTGAGTATCATAGAGCTCACGGATATACATGGGCTCTGCATATTCAACATCAGCGAGTGCATTTAATTCATTTATAACAGTCAGTACATCCTCATTGTCTGAAATATTGATTACAAAAATTCTTGCCAGACCATAGGGGTCATTGTTTTCCATGGAAAAGGATGTGAATGCAGGAAGAATATCAAGAGTGTTTTGAGTAGAAAGTATGTCAGCCACACCGGGGATATCCATGATTTGCATGGTACTGCTTCTCTGGCTCTGGGAAAATGAGTTTTCCTCCACCTTGAGGAAAAATTTATCGGTGATCAATTCGACCTGGTTTTGACCATAGGCCAGTTGGCAACATAGTAAAACGAGAGTAATTGCAATATATCGGGGTGGCGAAAGTCGCATGGTGAATAAATCCTTTATTGTGAGTGTCATGATCACATCGCGATGTAGGTAGAAGGAATCATTGAGAAAGGCAATATGTGTTTTAGAAGTTATGGTATTGTGATTGGATAAAAAAGGGCTGTCTCAGAGCCTGGGACGGAGTTTTCTTTTTTAGCCACGGATTCACACGGATTTTCACAGATTTTCACAGATTATTGACAACAACAACCATCCCAAAACTAAAATTCACCTGATCAAGACATGGGAGCAGGAAATGTCTGATATCCAAAGCTAGGGAATCTGTTCTGTCAGCCAGACTAGAGGGAAGGCGTTGGGTATGATATTGTTTGATGCTTTAAAGCTAGGTAAAGGACCTTTAGGCTTCTGCATGGCAGGCAAGGAATAACAATTTTTGAATGTCGAAGTTTCTTAACTTCTTAAATCTTAAATTTTAAATCTTAAAAAGAGGCCGCCCTTTTTAGGACAGCCTCTTGGTCGTAATTGGTAAACTGAGGTCTACCACCCCGTCCTAACTATTTTGCAACCATGTTTCGACAGAGCCTGTGCTGAGCGAAGCCGAAGTGCTCAACAACCACCGGCGGGTGCTTTTTTCTTTTCTCTTCGTATTACCTTTGGCTTTTCTGCCGTGGTCTGGGTAGGAGCGGTCAGGGTTGCATCGCCACCGCCTCCGAAGACACCACTCGCTGCCTTACGAAAGTCATACTTTGCAAACTCTTCATCTGGTGAAGTAGAAGCAGGTTCTTGTGGATTCATAATGGTGTCAAACCAGTAATTCAACCCACCTTGCATGACATAATTGTTCACAAAACCCAGTTGGCGTAAAATCATCCAGGCCTGATGAGATGCCACAGTTCCGTTGGAATAGAGTACATTCATTTTGATTCCCTGATCTACATAATCGCGATATTCATCCTTGAGGATGGCAGAGATTGGAATATTGATTGCTCCTTCCAGGTGGTATTTCTGGAACTCATCTGGCGTGCGGACATCTATGAGGCGAAGACTGGGATCTTTTGATATAACCCAATGCGCGACTTCATCTGCTGTGACCATCTCAGCGGCTCCCTGAACTTCTACCAGCATTTGTTCAGCAGTTAGCTTATATGGTTTGGTTGTGTTCTCGGGAACCATGGCAATGACAACCCCTAGAAGAATTAAACCGATAAATATGATATTTCTTATGTTCATATTAATACTCCTCTCTGGGCCATCTTTTTTCAGCCAGTTCACCTAATTTGAACATGACAAGAGCGGCTATGATAACCAGTAAAGCCATAACGCCACCAGAGATTCCCAGGACATCAGATACTTTTAATGGTCCCATGGAGCCTGACATGTAAAAGTCTTTAAGTAAAGGATATCCTTCAGCAAAAAAGAATATACCTAGAAAGATCCCGCCAACGAAAACCATGGCGTCAATTTTGCCAATGGCCGCTGCGCAGACACTGGTCCCGGGACAAAAGCCACCGATTATGAACCCTGCTCCCATGATGATTCCACCTACAATAGCGCTTCCCAGAAAGGTGGGGTTTACGTAGATTAGATTAAGATCAATCCAGCCAAAGAGGCTAAAGAAAAGCAATCCCAGCATGGCTGTAATGGCTCCTGTAAAAAACACTTTAAGCACAACCGTATCATAACCGTAAAATATACCGGCCAATTTGCGGCTTGATGAGAATCCGGCCTGTTCAAGAACAAAACCAAATCCGATTCCAATGACAAAGGCGATGAAAAAATTCCAGTCAGCGCCAATAATTTCTTGAGGTACGAGAGGTCCCATGATAGACTCCTATATCCAATTTTTTCTGAGGAAATATGCCAGGGCAAAGGCAGTTCCAAATATTGCCATCATAGAGACGAATCCTGCGACAGATAAACTTGCCATACCTGTTAAAGCAGATCCGCTGGTACAACCACGACCCAATTGGGAACCAAAGCCAAACAGGATACCGCCTATCCCGGCAAAGATGAGTCGGCGATTTGCTGTAATGCCCGGGAAATGCTCTACTTTCCATTTGAGGCGTCCCGAGAAGGCACCGGAAAGGAAGCCACCGACTAACACCCCGATCATTTCGAAAACCAACCAGGCTTTCATGGGTGATTTCCCCTCACCAACATATTTGCTGTAAAAGTCAGAGTTGGCTGCATGCTCAGGAGCAACCACATCCACGGCTGTAACCACAACGCTCTTCACTGCACCACTTGCCCCCAGACCTCGGCCTGAAAAGAAAAATGCCATGAGGAGCACCAATCCCAACAGGACACCTGCCAGATAGGGATTCATGTACTTTGTTTTCATCATCAATAACCCTTATTCAATTAATATTC